>NZ_JBHYIK010000004.1:47991-68396 GCF_042739735.1 Amycolatopsis sp. NPDC059027
GCGGGTCGGGGCGCACCCCCCGGGTGGCTGTGGTGCTTTTGTCTCGCGCTTTTTTTTCACACCACCCCACGGGGGGGCGCGGCCGTTGCGCCCCCGCGGCGCCCCCCCCCCCCCTTCATGTCGTGAGGGGTGTTTCGACCGCTATATGGTTGTGATCTGCGACACATTCCTATAGGTATGCCTTTTACACCTGTATGGCGGTTATGTCTATTTCGGGTTTGCCTTCTGCTCGCTTTTGTCGGCCAATAGGACTAGTGCATTGCGCCTAATGCCGACCATCGGCTGCGTTATTGGGAGGTACGGCCGGGATGCTTGCCGGTCTGCGTTCGGATCTCGCGCGAGCAACCGGAATCGATGTTCACTCGTTTGGGTGATGCCCGATGCCGTCGACCCGGCTGCGCGCATTTCGGCAATTCCGTGCAAGGGGAAACTTGTTGCTGCCGACTTCAAGTCGGTAGTACTGTTGGCGGTGATCCGAAACCGGGGAAATCACCCAATACTATGTTTGCCTGTCTGGGGGGAACTTGGCATGGAGCTTGGTGTGCTTGGGCCGCTTTCTGTTCGTGTCGGATCGAATTTTACGGTGCCGAGTGCGCCGAAGTTGCGCAACGTCCTGGCCACTCTGCTGGTGCACGCCGACCAGGTCGTCCCTGTTTCCGCCCTGATAAAAGAATTGTGGGACGACGAACCGCCGCTCAGCGGGCTGACGACACTGCAGACATATATCCTGAATCTTCGTAAAACGTTTGTCGCGGCGACCTGCATGCCCGCCACCGAAGTGGCCAAGAGCATTCTGGTGACCCAGGTCGGCGGGTACATGTTCAGTACCGGCGGTGGCACGCTGGACATCCACGAGTACCACCGGCTGGTCGCCGACGGCAGGGAAGCGCTCTCCACGGGTGACGACCGAACAGCGGTGCGGCTCCTGAACGAAGCGCTGCGGCTCTGGCGCGGGCCCGCGCTGGTGGACGTGCCGATGGGACGCATTCTCGAGTCCAAGCGGCGGCAGTTCGAGGAATCGCGCCTGGTGGTGCTGGAGTACCTGGTCGACGCCGAGCTGCGGCTGGGCATGCACCGCGAGGTACTGACCGAACTGGCGGCGCTCACCGCGGAGAACCCGCTCCACGAAGGCCTGCACACGCAGTACATGCGTGCGCTCCACCTCAGCGGACGGCGTGCGCAGGCGCTCGAAGTGTTCCACCGGCTTCGCGGGAACCTTGTCGGCGAGCTCGGACTGGAGCCGGAACTTCCGACGCAGCGGGTGCACCAGGCGATTCTCAACTCACAGACGGACTTCGAGGATCTGCGCCTGTCCCGCCCGCTGGGGGAGATCGTGCGCACCTCCGCTTGGGGCAGTGTCCGGCCCTACTGAGCTGTCCGCTCCGGACCACGCGGCGCGAGATCCGCGGTGGCCGGTATCCGTTCAGTCCTTTGAGGACTCGGCGGCGGCCTGGCGGACCTGCTCGACGAGTGCCGACTGTTCGAGCAGGGCCCGTCCGAACGACGGTGGTTCGCCGTCGGTCAGCGCGGCGTTGACGAAGGCGGCGAGCGTGTTGCGGACCTGGTGGTCGGCGGGCAGCGCGTATTCGGTGACCAGGTCCTGCTGTTCGAGCCGCACCAGGGGTTTGTGGTGTTCCGGCGGGGTGAACGCCCGCAGGACGCTGAGCCTGCCGCGCGTTCCCCACAGGGAGTACGTCGACCGATAGGAGTGTTCGAAGCCCCAGGCCAGCTGCGCGGTGACGCCACCGGGCGCGCGCAGCAGCGCGGTGCCCGCGACATCGACGCCGGTTTCGCCGATCCGGAGTGTGGCACCCCGGACTTCGAGGTCGGCCGACAGGAACAGCTGCGCCACGCGCAGCGGGTAGACCCCCACGTCCAGCAGGGCGCCGCTCCCGAGGCCGGGTGTGTACCGGAACGACGCCGGGTGCAGCGGTGGGATGCCGAACGAACTGGAGAAGACCTGCGGTGCGCCGATCGCGTCCTCGTCCACCAGTTTCCGGACGGCGTCGTGCTGGGAATGGTGGAGGAACATGAAGTTTTCCGCGAGCACGAGGCCGAGGTCCCTGGCGAGAGCGACGAGTTCGGTGGTCTGGGCGTGGCTGGTGGTCAGCGGCTTCTCGCAGAGCACGTGCTTGCCCGTACGCAGTGCCCTGGTCGCCCATTCGTGGTGCATGCTGGGCGGCAGCGGCACGTAGACGGCGTCGATGTCGTCCCGTGCGAGCAGGTTCTGGTATCCCGTGATCGCTTCGCAGCCGAACCTCGCCGCGACGGCGGCGGCCTTGCCCGCGTGCCGGCTGGCCACCGCCACCAGCTCGGCCGGTTCCAACTCGGCGAGTGCGGGGAGGACGCGCCGGATCGCGATGTCCGCGCAGCCGACGACCCCGATCCTGAGCACTCGCCCGGAGTTCCGTTCCGGCATCAGTCACCTCATAGTGTCCGCGGGGTGAGGGCCGGGGACCGGGTCGGGTCCGCCTTGCCCGCGTCTTCGGGTGCGGTGGGAGACGCATCTGCGATGCTCGCCGCCCGCGGCAGAACATTGCTTGAAGAACAGCGGAGGTCCGCGGCGCGCGGTTCCTACCGCATTTCAAGTCCTCTCCGAGATTTTCCTGGCAGTTTCGACCGCATGTAGCCACGAGCAGTGAGGAGTGCACGGGTGCCGTCGCCGATGATCAACGTGTTCCAACCATCACTTGGCGAAGAGGAACTGGCGGCAGTCGGGGAGGTTTTCGCGAGCTGCTGGATCGGCCGCGGCCCCCGGGTCGACGCGTTCGAGAGCGGCTTCGCCGAACACATCGGCGTGCCGCGAAACCAGGTCACGTCCATGAATTCGTGTACCGAAGCCACTTTCCTGGCCATGGAGCTGCTCGGCGTGGGGCCGGGCGACGAGGTGGTGCTGCCCACCGTCACGTTCGTGGGAACTGCGAACGCGGTCGCCTCGCGGGGCGCCCGGCCGGTCTTCTGCGACGTCGATCCCCGCACCCTCAACGCGGGCGTCGCGGACGTGCGCTCCCGGCTCACGGCGAGGACCAAGGCCGTGCTGCTGCTGCATTACGGCGGGCATCCCGGCGAAATCGCGCGGATCGCCGACCTGTGCCGGGAACGGGGTATCGGTCTCATCGAGGACGCCGCCAACGCGCAGGCCTCGTCGGTCGAGGGCCGTGCCTGCGGCACTTTCGGCGACATCGGGGTGTGGAGCTTCGACCACGGCAAGATCGCGGTCGCCGTCGACGGTGCCATCATGTACACAAAGGACCCGGAACTCGCCGCACGCGCGGCGAAACTCGCCTACCTGGGAATGGAACAGGCCACCGGGTACGGCGAGGCCATGCGGACCCATACCCGGTGGTGGGATTTCGAGGTCTCCTCGTTCTCGCGCCGTTCCATCATGAACGACGTGCTGGCCGCGATCGGTGTCGTGCAGCTGGGCAAGTTGAAGGGTTTCGTGGCCCGCAGGCGGGAGATCACCGCCCGGTACGACGAAAACCTGCGGGGCGTCGCCGGCCTGGTGCCGCGGCCGGTGCTTCCCGCCGGGCACGAGTCGTCGTACTACCTGTACTGGGTGCAGATGGACGCCGGGATTCGCGATGTCGTCGCCAGGGACCTCTACGACCGCGGCATCTACACGACGTTTCGCTATCCGTTGCTGCACAAGGTGAAGGCGTACGGTGGCGACGCCCACCTGCCGAGCGCCGAGCGCGCGGCGGCGGCGACGCTCTGTCTTCCGCTACACCAGGCGCTCGGTCCTGACGAGGTCGACTTCGTCAGCGCCGCGCTCGCCGAGGCGGTCACCAGCCGTACCGCGGCCATCGCCTGAATCCCCGAGCAAGGAGGGACCATGCAGTACGGACCGGATCACGCGGCGATCTACGACGTCGTCTTTCGCAGCCGTGGCAAGAACTTCGAGCGCGAAGCGGCGGCCATCACCGAACTGGTCAAGGAACGCTCGCCCGGCGCCACGTCTATTTTGGACGTCGCATGTGGAACCGGTGCCCATCTGGCCGGTTTCGCCGAGCTGTTCACGCATGCCGAAGGGCTGGAGTACGCGCCGGCCATGCGGGAGGTCGCGCGGGGACGGCTGCCGGGACTGACCGTGCACGCGGGCGACATGCGCGACTTCGCCATCGGACGGACGTTCGACGCTGTCACCTGCATGGGCAACTCGGTGGCCTGCATGTCCACGACCGCCGAGCTGGACGCGGCGATCGGGCGGATGGCCGCGCACCTGGACACCGGCGGGGTGCTGCTTGTCGAGCCGTGGTGGTTCCCGGACAACTTCCTCGACGGGCACGTCGGCGGGCACCTCGTCACGGAGCGGGGGCGGGTCATCTCGCGTCTCACGCATTCGAGCCGGCAGGGCGACCGGACCAGGATGGAGGTCCGGTTCGTCGTCGCGGATTCCACCGGCTTCAAGGAGTTCACCGACGTGCTCATGGTCAGCCTCTTCACCCGCGAGCAGTACGTCGCCGCGTTCGAACGCGCCGGGTGCGCCGTGGAACTGCTGCCCGCGCTGAGCCTCGACGGCGGCAGGCCCAACGGCCCGGGTCTCTTCGCCGGAGTCCGCAAATGAGCACCGAAACGCCCCTGCGGGTCCTGTTCGTCTGCACGGCGCACAAGACCCACTTCTACCCGTTGGTGCCGATGGCGTGGGCGCTGCGCACCGCCGGGCACGAGGTGCGGGTGGCCACCCCGCCGGAACTGACCGGAACCGTCACCGGGACCGGTCTCACCGCGGTGCCGGTCGGCGTCGCAGACTGGGACGATCCCGGTGACCCGGCGGCAGCCGAGATGTCCTGGGAGCTCGTCGTGAACGGCGGCTCGGACCACGTGCAGAACTTCGCCTGGCAGGATCCCGCCGCGTGGACGCGGGAAAGCCTGCTGGCGCTGGAAAGCATCATGATCCCGACGTTCTACGACTCGATGAACAACCCGGCGATGCTCGACGGGCTGGTCGAGTACGCCCGCCACTGGCGGCCCGATCTGGTGATCCGCGAGACCTTCACCTGGGCGGGCGGGATCGTCGCCAGGGTCGCCGGCGCGGCCGACGCCCGGCTGGTCTCCGGGCCGGACCACCTGACCCGTGCGCGCCGGGAGTTCCTGCGGCGCACGGCGGAACAGCGGCCGGAACGGCGTGACGACCCGACCGCGGAATGGCTGGACCGGACGTTGCGACGGTACGGCTGCCGGTTCGACGAGGAGGTTCTCACCGGTCATTGGACGATCTCGCCGATTCCGCCCAGCACCCGGCTCGACGTCGGGACGCGCGTCGTCGGCACCCGCTACATCCCGTTCAACGGCCCCTCGACGATGCCCGGCTGGCTGCGGGAACCCGCCGAACGGCGCCGGATCTGCGTTACCGGCGGTCTCGCGGCCCAGGAGCAGGGCGAAGCCATCTTCTCGATGGGCGACGTGCTCGACGCGCTGGCGGATCTCGACGTCGAGGTCGTCGCGACGCTGGGAGCGGGGGAGCGCGAGCGGCTGACGGCGGTGCCGGACAACGCGCGCGTGGTGGAGTTCGTACCCTTCCACGAACTCCTGCCGACCTGTGCCGCGGTCGTGCACCACGGCGGCGGCGGGACGCGGGCGACCGCGGAGTTCCACGGCGTCCCGCAGGTGATCGCGGCCTACGGCTGGGACACCGTCGTCAAGGCGCAGCGGATGCAGGAACTCCGGGCGGGTCTGTACGTGCCGATCGCGGCGGCGACGCCGGAAGTACTGCGGGAGTGCGTCGTCCGGGTGCTCGGTGAGCCGTCGTTCGTCGAGGGGGCGCGGCGCCTGCGTGACGAACTGCTCGCGGAACCCGCGCCCAACGACATCGTCCCGCTGCTGGAAGAACTGACCGCCGAATACCGGACCCGGCCCGCGTGACCCACCCGCGGCGACGAAGGGAAAGTGCCATGCACCAGTGCCGAATCTGCGACGGGGACGTCACGGAGTTCTTCGATTTCGGGCGGCAGCCCATATCCGACGCCTTCCGGCGGCCCGCCGACACCGGGGACGAGTTCTTCTTCCGGCTCGCGGCCGGGGTCTGCCGCTCGTGCACCATGGTCCAGCTCCTCGAAGAGGTTCCGCGTGCCCGGATGTTTCACCAGGACTACCCGTACCGGACGTCCGAGTCGACGTTGATGGCCAAGCACTTCGAGAAGATCGCCCGGCGCCTGCTGGAGACCGAGCTTTCCGGGCCGGACCCGTTCGTCGTCGAGATCGGGAGCAACGACGGCGTGATGCTCCGGACCGTCAGCGAGGCAGGCGTCCGGCATCTGGGCGTCGATCCCTCCGGCGGCGCGGCGGAGGTGGCGGCCACGGCGGGCGTGCGCGTGCGCACCGATTTCTTCGAGGAGTCCTCCGCCGTCGAGATCCGGGCGGCGGACGGGCCCGCGGACGTCATCTTCTCCGCCAACACCACGAGCCACATCGCCTACATCGACTCGGTGTTCCGCGGGGTCGACGTGCTGCTCGCCGACCACGGCGTGTTCGTGTTCGAGGAGCGGTACCTCGCCGACATCATCGGCCACACCAAGTTCGACCAGATCTACGACGAGCACTTCTACCTGCTTTCCGTCCGGTCGGTGTCGAACATGGCAGCGCGCTTCGGTTTCCAGCTCGTCGACGTGGAGCACCTCGCCGTGCACGGCGGCGCGATCCGGTACACCGTCGCCCGGCCCCATACGCGCACCCCCACCGCGGCGGTCGCGGAGTTCCTCGACGCTGAGGAAGCGGCCGGGCTCACCGACCTGGAGACGTTCCGGCGGTTCGGGCAGCGGGTCGAAGGCGTGCGCGACGTCCTGATGACACTGCTGTGGCAGCTGCGCGCGGAGGGCAAGCGCGTCATCGGCTACGGGGCCACCGCGAAGAGCGCCACGGTGACGAACTACTGCGGCATCACGACCGAAACCGTGCCGTTCGTCTGTGATTCGACGGCGTCCAAACAGGGCAAGCTCATGCCCGGTTCGCGCATCCCGGTGCGCCCGCCCTCGGACTTCTCGAACCCGTATCCGGACTACGCCCTGTTGTTCGCGTGGAACCACGCCGAGGAGATCATGGCCAAGGAGCGGGCGTTCCGCGAGTCCGGCGGCAAGTGGATCCTGTACATCCCCGACGTCCACGTCGTGTGAGCACCGTGAAGTCACGTGAGCTCGCCGTCGCGGGCGCGTTCGAGTTCGGCGCCGAGAGCTATCCGGACGACCGGGGGTTCTTCGCGACGATGTTCGACGGGACCGCTTTCGCGGAAGCCGCCGGACACCCGTTGTTCTCGCTCTCGCAGGTGTGTCTCAGCCGGTCGCGGCAGAACGTGCTTCGCGGTGTGCACTACTCCGCTACGCCGCCGGGCAGGCCGAAGTACGCGTTCTGCTCCAGCGGCCGGGCCTACGACATCATCGTGGACCTCCGGGTCGGCTCGCCGACGTTCGGCAGGCACGAGGTGGTGGTCCTGTCCGGGGACCGGCCGCGCGCGGTGTACTTCCCGGTCGGGGTCGGGCACGCGTTCGTCGCGCTGGAGGACGACACGACCATGTGCTACCTCCTCTCCGGAGGATACGTCGCCGAGGACGAGCTCGCGCTGTCGCCGTTCGACCCGGACCTGGCGCTGCCGCTCCCCACAGGGCTGGAACCTGTTATGTCCACAAGGGACAGTGCGGCACCGTCGCTGGCCGGCGCCATGGCGGCGGGGGCGTTGCCCCGCTACGACGATTGTCGGCGGGTGGAACGAGAGCTGTGGCCGGGGAGCCGGTGACCGCGGGCCGGGCCGTGGTGCTCGGGGGCACCGGCTGGATCGGCAGGCACGTGTGCGACGTGTTCGCCCGACGCGGCTACGAGGTACTGACGGTCGCCAGGAATCCCGCGTCGCACGTGGCCGCCCACCGGTTCCACCGGCTCGACGTCGCCGCCGCGCCCGCCGGGGTGCTCACCGAGCTGCTCCGGCGGGCGCGGGCCGACGTCGTCATCAACGCGACCGACGCGGCCAACGCGACCGATGGCTGGGCACACCCGGAAGAGGCGTTGCGCCGGTTCAACGTCGGGGTGGTGGACCGGCTCGTCACCGCGATGGCGCGCCTGCCGTGGCGGCCGCGGCTGGTGCATCTGGGCACCATCTTCGAATACGGCCCCGTCCCCGACGGCGCGCTCATGCACGAGGCGCTGGAACCAGCGCCGGTCGGTGCCTACGCTCGCACGAAGCTGGCCGGCTCGGCCGCGGTGCTCGACGCCACGCGCGAAGACGTCATCGACGGCGTCGTGCTGCGGATCGTGAACGTCTGCGGACCGCACCCGTCCCCGGCCGCGTTCCCCGGGAAGCTGCTGGCGCTCGTGCGCGCGGCCGCGGCGACCGGCGGCGACGTCGAGCTGGCCATCGCGGATTCGCGACGCGACTTCGTCGACGTGCGTGACGTCGCCATGGCCTGCCTTCTCGCCGCGGAGTCGGCGGTGACCGGGCGCGTGGTGAACATCGGCAGCGGTGTCGCGGTGGAACTGCGGGAGTTCGTCGAGCTGTTCGTCACTACGGCCGGTCTTCCACCGGATGTCCTCAAAGGACGGACCGGGCCGGTGCCGAGCCTGGGTACCGGCTGGTCGCGGGCCGACATCCGGCTCGCGGCCGAGCTGCTGTCGTGGCGGCCCACGGTCGGCCTGCCGGAGTCCGTACGGGACACGTGGGAAGCGGCCTCCGGGTGAGGCGGCTTCCCCGTCCCGCCGTCAGCGGAGCCGCCGTGCACGGCCGAACCTGCGCAGCACCGGTGTCTCGACGAAGGCGAACAGCAGCCAGGAAAGCAGGACGGTCACCGCGAGAGCGAGCGCGACCATCGACACCGCGGACAACGCCGTCGGCCGGTGCTCCGTCCCGGCGAGGCGGTACATGCCCTTGAGGACGAGTTCGTGCAGGAGATAGAAGGCGAACGAGATGTTGCCGAGCCACACCATCACCGGCCGGGCCAGGAACGAGCGCCTGCCCGCGACGTCGGCGACCGCGGCGGCGGGGATGAGCAGCGCGAGCGGGATCACGGTCGCGGCGACGATCCCGAAGTTGCCCGGCGCGAACAACGCGGCCGTATAGCCGGCGGCGAAGGCGGACGCGGCGGCCCAGCGGGGAACGGACGGCCAGATGCCGGCGCGCACGATCCTGGCGAGCAGGATACCGAGCGCGAACTCCAGCATGCGCGTCACCGGGAAGACGTAGACGAACCAGTACTGCCACGCCGGCATCGGCTCCCACGGCAACTGCGGCTCCGCGGGCAGCAGCCGGGCGAGCAGCGGCACGCAGAAGACGGCGACGATCACCCCGCCCGTCCAGTACCACAGCCGGTGCGTGCCGATGCGCCCGATCCCGGCGATCAGCAGCGGGAAGCTCAGGTAGAACAACGCTTCGACCGAGAGCGACCAGCTGACGTCGTTGACACCGAAGGAAACCGCGGGATCGGGCGACCACGCGTGCACCAGCAGGAGGTTCGGCACGACCCCGGTGAGCCCGGCGCCCGTCCAGTTGATCTGCGTGCCCGCCAGCACCATCGCGATCGCGACCAGGAACGTCACCAGATGGTTCGGGTAGATCTTGAAGAACCGGCGGCGCCAGAAGCGCCGGGCGGTGTCGCCTGCCCGCATCGACCAGGTCAGCACGAACCCGCTCAGTACGAAGAAGAACGAAACACCGACGTAGCCGCCCATGCCGACAACGAAGGTGAGCGTCTCGGAAACCCTTCCCTCGGGCAGGATCCCGGGCTGTGCCGCGGCGTGGACGGCGAACACCATGGCCGCCGCCAGCCAGCGCATCCCGGTGAGGGAGGGCAGGCGCCCGCCAGCCACGGCGGCGGGTTCATCCAGTTCGAACTGGTTCGTGATGGCCATGGCTGCCTTCCGGTTGCTCTGTGTGAGGCGAAGAGGAAAACGCTTTCACTCGGACGGTGCAGCAGCCGGGTAAAGCCGTACTCGAAGCTGGATCGGTAGTGACTCGGTAGGTGACCTTGAGCGCGGTTCGAGTGAACCTGCATGGCGACGGCCCTAGTTTCGGGTGTGCGAGCGCCGTCGACCGGTGAGAGAAGAGAGCGCGCATGAAGGTGCTGTTCGCCACGTTGCCCTATCCCACTCACTTCTACCCGATGGTGCCGCTGGCGTGGGCGCTGCGCACCGCGGGGCACGAGGTACGGGTCGCCAGCCAGCCGGACCTGACCGACGTCATCACCGGCAGCGGTCTCACCGCGGTGCCCGTCGGCCGTCCGGAGGCCGAGTCCCCTGTGGACGATCTCGATTCGGCGGAGCTGCTCGAAGCGCTCCACGAGGACGGGTCGATGTACGTGTACCTGTTCGACCTGACCGGGAACGACCGGACACAGTGGTCGGACGAGAGACTGCTGAGCCTGGAGCACATCCAGACACCCGCGCTGCTGTCGGTGATCAACAGCGACCCGGTCGTCGACGATCTGGTGGACTTCGCACGGGGCTGGCGGCCGGATCTGGTGGTCTGGGAGCCGTTCACCTTCGCCGGCGCGATCGCCGCGCGGGTGACCGGCGCGGCACACGCCCGGCTGGTGTACGCGCCGGACGCGACCGTGCGGGTACGCCAGGAGTTCCTGCGCGCACAGGCGTTCCGGCAGGCGGAGCTGCGGGAGGACCCGACCGCCGAATGGCTGGAGCGGACACTGGCGCGGTTCGGGCAGCACTTCGACGAGGAGATCCTGACCGGGCAGTGGACCATCGACCCGACGCCGCCGGGCAGCAGGCTGGCGGTCGGCGTGCGCACGGTCGGGATGCGGTACGTGCCGTACAACGGGCCTGGCGCCGTCCCGGACTGGCTCCGCGTCCCGCCGTCGAAGCGCAGGGTGTGCGTTTCACTGGGGCTGAGCGGCGCGGTCGAGGAACCCGCGGAGCTGATCTCCGCGCTCGTGACGGCCACCGCGGACCTCGATGTGGAGGTCGTCCTGACCGAAGACCCGGCGCTGCTCGACGTGCTGCCCGAACTGCCGGGGAAGTTCCGGCTGGCCGGCTTCGTGCCGCTCAACGACCTGCTGCCGACCTGCGCGGCGATCGTGCACCACGGTGGCCCCGGCACGCTGACCTCGGCCCAGCTGCACGCGGTGCCGCAGGTCGTCTTCGGCCAGACGTCCATCACCGAGGTGAGCGCGGAACTCGTCGAGAAGACGGGCGCGGGGCTCAGCGTCGCGGAGCCGGGCGCCGAAGTCCTGCGCGACGCGATCACCCGGGTGGTGACGGACCCTTCGTTCCTGGAGAACGCGCGACGCGTCCGCGCGGAAATGCTGGCCGAGGCGAGCCCACGTGACATCGTTCCCGTGCTCGAAAAACTCACCGAAGAGCACCGTTCCGTGTCCTGAAAGGACTCGCGCGGGAATGGGCCGGGTTTCTCGGACACCGCGTCGCGGATCGGTGATCTTCTCCGATGCGGCTTTCCGCCGGTCCGCGATTTCGGTGTCGTGTTCGCGGGATTGTGACGGCTGTTCGCCGTCTGGAGCGGCACTCGTCGTCCTCGGCGGAGCGTTCACGACACCGGAATAGGGCTATAGCGCTATTGACTGTGGCGGCGCGAACGTGGGCAGGATAGCGTCGGAGCAGGGCGGAACCCTGTCAACAGCAGCGCCGTTACCGTTTCGTGATTTTCATAGGCGGCGTCCGGCGAAGTTCGGTAGCCTTCCTTCCGGAACTCGAGATCCGCCCGAATTTCCTCCCTGACGAGTGATGGACTTCAAGAATGGTGATGGTGTTGGCAGTCGTGCGCGAAAAAACGGGACGAGTAGCCGGTTCTGCCGGTATGGGAGGGGAACGATGGTGAATTCCAGTCTCGCGATCGAGGCCGAGGGTCTCGTCAAGGAATATGGCAGCGCGCGGGCCGTGGACAAACTGGACCTGTCGGTGCCCGCGGGTTCGGTCTACGGCGTGCTCGGGCCGAACGGCGCGGGGAAGACGACGACCATCCGGATGCTGGCGACGCAGCTGCGCCCGGACGGCGGCACCGCGCGGGTGTTCGGGCACGACGTGACGCGGGAGGCGGAGACGGTGCGCGGCCTGGTGAGCCTCACCGGCCAGTTCGCCTCGATCGACGACGACCTGACCGGGGAGGAGAACCTTCTCCTGCTGGCACGGCTGCTCGGCTACTCGCGGCCGGCGGCCAGGAAGCGGGCGGCCGATCTGCTGACGGCGTTCGGTCTGGCCGACGCCGGTGGCCGCCGGGCCACCACCTACTCCGGCGGGATGCGCCGCCGTCTCGACATCGCGGCGAGCATCATCAGTACCCCGGAGCTGATCTTCCTCGACGAGCCGACCACCGGGCTCGACCCGCGCAGCCGCAGCCAGGTGTGGGACATCGTTCGCACGGTCGTGGCACGCGGGACCACGGTTCTGCTGACGACGCAGTACCTCGACGAGGCCGACCAGCTCGCCGACCGGATCGCGGTGATCGACCAGGGCCGTGTCATCGCCGAGGGAACTCCCGGCGACCTCAAGGCGTCCGTCGGCTCGGGCGCGGTCCACGTCCGGCTCCACGATCCGGCGCAGCGCGGTGCCGCCGAGGAGCTGCTCGGCCGGCTTCTCGGCGCTTCGGTGCACCTGGACGGCGACCCGGTGGGGCTCACCGTCGCCGCGTCCGACCCCGAACTGGTCGGCAAGGCGCTGAGCGCGCTGGCCACCGCCGGCATCGGAGTCGCCAACTTCGCCCTCGGCCAGCCCAGTCTCGACGAGGTCTTCCTCGCACTGACCGGGCACCCCACCGAACCAGCCGCAACGGAGGACGCAGCGTGACCACGACCAACGCCGGAGTCAGCCCCGCGGTGCCGCTCGAGCGCCAGCTCGCATCCGTGCTCGCCGCCGACGAACGGCCCACCCGCCCCAACGGCCTGTCCGCCTCGTTCACCCTCGCGTGGCGGGCCGCGGTGAAGCTGAAGCACACCGCGGTGGAGCAGCTGATCGACCTGCTGATGATGCCGGTGATCTTCCTGCTGATCTTCAACTACCTCTTCGGCGGCGCGTTCGCCGGATCGGTCGACAACTACCTGCAGTACTTCGTCCCCGGTGTCCTGGTCATGACCGCGGTCATGCTCACGACGCACACCGGCACCGCCATCGCCCGCGACATCTCCAAGGGCATCTTCGAACGGTTCCGCACCATGCCGTTCTGGCAGCCGGCGAGCCTGATCGGCACGATGATCACCGACCTGGGGCGGTACCTGCTCGCGCTGGTCCTCACGACCGGCCTCGGCCTGCTCCTCGGCTTCCGCCCGGACGCCGGGATCGGCGGGGTGCTGCTGGCGTTCGCGCTCATCCTGGTGTTCGCCTTCGCGTTCGCCTGGGTGTTCACCGCGCTCGGGCTCACGGTACGCAGCCCGGAGTCCGTCCAGTCCGCCAGCATGCTGCTGATGGCGCTGGTCTTCTGCAGCAACATCTTCGTCAGTTCCGCGACCATGCCCGGCTGGATCGGGGCCGTCGTCGACGTCAACCCGATCAGTCACGTCTCGACCGCGGCGCGCGGGTTGCTGCACGGCACGGTGACGGCGGGGCAGATCGGCCTCGTCGCGCTCTCGACCGCGATCCTCGTCGGGATCTTCGCGCCGCTCACGATGTTCCTCTACCACAAGAAGAAGAACGTCTAGGCATCGCGCGAAGAACGGCCCGGCGATACCGGTGTCGCCGGGCCGTTGTCGCGTGCTGTCGCTCAGCTCGCGACGACGTCGACGTCCAGCCGTTTCGCGGCGCTGATGCTGCTCGCCGCCGAGAAGTACTCGAGGGGCTTGTCGCGGTTCACCGCGATCTCGCGGTAGCGGCGGAGGATCTCCCGCAACGCGATGTCGGCTTCGAGCCGCGCGAGCGGGGCGCCGACGCAGAAGTGGATGCCGCGGCCGAAGCCGAGGTGCGGATTCGGATGCCGCCGGATGTCGAATCCGGACGGAGCTTCGAAAACGCCTTCGTCCCGGTTCGCGGACCGGATCCAGGTGGTCACCCGCGCGCCCGCGGGAATCTCCCTGCCACCGACCTCGGAGACCCGCGTGCTGATGCGTTCGGACAGCGTGAACGGCGGCCGGTACCGCAGCACCTCTTCGACGGCGATCGGCATCAGGCCTGGTTCCGCGCGCAGTTCGCCGGTGGCTTCGCGGAACTCGTCGAAGCACTGGATAGCGTTGCCCAGCAACGATGTCGTGGTGACGTGCCCGCCGAGCAGCAGCAGCGTCGCGAAGCCCACGATGTCTTCGTCGTCCAGCCTGCGGCCTTCCGTCTCCGCCGCGATCAGCCCGCTGATGATGTCGTCCGCCGGGTGGGCCCGGCTTCGGCGGACGCGCTCCAGCAGATAGGTCTCCATGTCACGCAGCGTCGGGTTCATCTTGGCGATGTTCTCCTCCGACGGCAGCGATTCGAAGCCGTACTCGACGATGATCTCGCCCCAGCTCCGGAACAGCCGGTGGTCCGCGCTGGGCAGGCCGAGCAGTTCGGCGATGACGATCACCGGCATCGGGATCGCCACGGCCTCGACGATGTCGAAGGTGTCCCGCCCCGCGACCTGGTCGAGCAGGTCGCCGGTGACTTTGGTGATCCGCGGTGCGAGGCTCGCGACCAGCCGCGGGGTGAAGGCCTGGTTGACCAGGCCGCGCAGCTGCCGGTGCTCGGGCGGATCCATCAGCAGGAAGTTTCCCTTGTTGTTGAACGAGGTCGCGTACTCCGGCGGCGGCAGGAGCTCCCTGATGTCGCTGGAGAACGTGGCGGGGTCGGTGAGGACGCGGGCTACGTCGGCGTGCCCGAAGACGTGCCACACGTCCTCGGCCTCGTCATGGCTCACCGGCTCCGTCCGGCGCATGGTTTCGAACCAGGTGAGCTGGTCGTCGCCGGTGGCGGGCACGGTCATCGCTGGGCTCCTCGGTCGTCGGTGGCAGGGGCGGCGGTGCATACGCCGACGAACAGGCCGCGAGGGAACCGTTCGGTGACGACGTACTCGGCGGAACAGCCCGCGCGGGCGAAGGCCGTCTCGTAGTCGGCGCGGCTGAACAGGCTGAGCCGATGGGTGTCGGTCAGGTGCCGGATCCCGGCCGGGCCCGCGTCGAGGTAGTGAACGTCCATCCTGGTCACGTCACCCTCGCGGACGGAGTGGGAGATCCGGGTGATGGCGCGGCCGTCGAGGCGGACGAGGTCCGAGGCCACGTAGCCGGGGACGAAGGTTTCCGGGAAGACCCACGGTTCGATCACCACGACGCCACCGGCGGTGAGGTGGCGGGCGAAACAGCGGAGCGTGCGGTCGAGTTCGGCAGGCGTACGCAGGTAGCCGATGGAGCTGAACATGCAGGTGACCGCGTCGAACGAGCCCTCAAGCCGGAAGTCGCGCATGTCTCCTTGGGACAGCGGGATTTCCGGCACCCTGCGTCGGGCGATGGCGATCATATCCTCGGACAGTTCGAGGCCGGCGGTGGAACCGAACAGTTCCGCGAGCGGCTTCAGGTGCCCACCGGTGCCGCAGGCGACGTCCAGGACGGAGGCCGCCTGCGGCATGCGGGCCCTGACCAGCGCGGCCAGTTCGGCGGCCTCGGCGGCGTAGTCCTTGCCGCGGTGGGCATGGATGTGATCGTAGATCTCGGCGAAATCGTTCTGGTACATGGCTTTTCCCCGGATCAGGCGTGGACGGCGGCGCGGTCGCGGTGTGCCGCGGTCAGCTTCTCGATGAGCGGCACGACCTCGTTGGGTGCCGGTTCGGCCAGCACTTCCTGGCGCAGCGCCTCGGCGCCGGCCGCGAACGACGGCTCGTCCAGCAGCCTGGCCACCCGGCTGCGCAGCCCGTCCGCGGTCAGCGCGGCCATCGGCAGAGCCAGTCCGGCGCCGACGCGCTCCAGGTGTTCCCCCTTGAGCTCGGTGTCCCAGCCGTCGGTCAGGATGAGCTGCGGGACGCCGTGCAACTCGGCGGTGGACCGGGTTCCGCAGCCGCCCTGGTGCACGATCGCCGAGCAGGTCGGCAGCAGATCGTTGAGCGGCACGAACTCCGCCACGCGGACGTTGTCCGGTACGCGGGTCACGTCGGCCAGCTGGGTGGCGTCGAGGGTCGCGACGAACTCGGCGTCCAGGTCGGCGACCGCCTCCAGGATGTCGGCCATCGAGGTGACGCCCCGGCCCGCTTCCCGTTCGGTGAGGCCGAAAGTGAGGCAGACACGGCGGCGTGACGAGGGCTCGCGCAGGAAGCCCGGCACGGCCGAGGGCCCGTTGTACGGAACGTAGCGGACACCGACGGTGCGCAGGCCGGTGTCGAGGCGCCCGCTCGGCGGTGTCGTGTCGATGGTCCACTGTCCGGTGAGGACTGTTTCGTCGAACTCGCGGCCATACCTGGCGAGCACGCCGGCCAGCCAGTCGGCGGTCGGGTCCTCGCGGTGTGCGTCCGGTTGCCGGGCCGCCGCGGCCAGGAACGCTTGGCGGGCCCGTACGGCGTTGTCCGGTCCCCACACCAGACGGGCGTGTGCCGCGCCGACGGACCGCGCGGCGACCGCGCCGGCGAAGGTGTACGTCTCGGCGATGACCAGGTCGGGTTGCCAGCTCCTGGCGAACGCCACGGATCCCTCGATCATCCGATCGTTGTTCATCGAGGCGTACAGCGCGGCGACCATGACGTGCTCCACGCCGAGCAAGTGCTCCCAGGTCCACTGTAGACTGTCGCGGCCGGTGAAGTCGAAGTGCTGGACGTGACTCGTGCCCGCCCGGTAGATCTGCTCGAACAGCTCGGGCGAGGCGGGGTCGGTCGCGGCCCAGCCGGGCGGGCTGACCGGCACCGCCGTCAGCCCCGAGCGGGCGATGGTGTCGGTCAGGTCGGCCTGGCTGACGATCCGGACCTCGTGCCCGGCGGCGCGCAGTGCCCAGGCCATCGGTACCACGGCGTAGTAGTGGGTGTTGTGTGCGAAGCAGGTGAACATCACTTTCATCGCGGTTCCGTTTCAGTCGGCGCGCACCGGCAGGCGGAGCAGGCCTCTGGTCACCGGCGCGCGGCCCCGCCGCGACGGGCTGCCGTCGGCGCGCATGCGGGGGAACCGGGCCGCCAGCGCGATCAGCGCGGTTTCGGCGTGGAGGCGGGCCAGCGGCAGCCACGAACCCGTGGTGAGCGCGGGTGTTCCCGCCCGGTCCGGGTCGAAGCGGTCCGGCTCGGGGAAGACCGCCGGGTCGCGGTTCGCCGCGCTGAGCACAACGGCGACCTGGCCGCCCGCCGGGATCGCCTGCCCCGCGACGTCGAGGTCGGCCAGCGCGAAAGCCGTGTGGATGTGCACGGGCGGCCGGTACCGCAGTGTTTCCCGGACGATCGCCTCCGCCCGCCGCGGCGTGGCTTGGAGTTTCGCCCATTCACCGGGTGTTTCCAGCAGCGCGGACACGGCGCCGGTGAACAGATCCGCGGACAGCCGCACGCCCAGCACGGCGTGCGGCAACGCGGGGGAGTCCTCGCCGAGCAAGGCGCGGAGGCCGTCGAGTGCGTCGAGAAGCCGGCCGACCGGTTCGAGGCGCTGCGGGCACAACAGGCTGTCCAGCGCGATCGTGACGTCGGCGCACAGCGGCACCAGCTTTTCCCGCTGCGCAGCGGTGAGCCCGTGGACCCGTGCGAGGACTTCGACGGGGACCCGGTGCGCCACTTCGGCCAGGTCGAACGCTCCGCCGAGCCTGCCGAACGCCTCGGCGCAGGCCTGGCGCACCAGGTCCGCGCCGGGCAGCGGGCCCGCGTCGCCGGTGGTGAGATCCTGGTCCCAGGTCATGATCCGCTGGACGGCCGGGCCGTTCCGGGCGGCCCGGGTGCCGAGGCCGGGATGCCCGAGCAGTTCGCCGCCGACGGCGTGGCTCGCGGTTACCCACGTCCCGGTCTTGGCGGGCCAGAGCACGCCGCGCCGACGCAGTTCTTCGTGCACCGGTCGGAGATCGTCGTCGAAGCCGCGGAGCAAAGTGGCGTACGGATCGCCGTTCGCGCCGTACAGCCAGTGCAGTCCCTGGATGAGCTGCAGACGGCGCCCGAGCCCACTGTCCACCGGCATGCCGAAGTCCTTTCCCGATTACCGGACGACGTGCCCGGCGTTGCCGGAACGACGCTAGTGACGCGACTTAGAAGTTCACTTGAAGTCCGTACGGGATTCCGGTCGGTACGCGGTTCTACCGCGATCATAGTGGGTCTCAAGGAACGCTGGGGAATTCCCGGGTAGCCTCCTGGAGGCCGTCGGCCGCTTTTTTCGCCTGACATCACATCATTTCTTCCGGGGAGGAAGCATGACGGACCGAGTCGCACTCGTCACCGGCGCGACCAGCGGAATAGGACTCGCGGTGGCGCGGACACTCGCCGCCGATGGGACGAAGGTGTTTCTGTGCGCGCGTGACGCGGCGAAAGTGGAATACACGGTGAAAGAACTGCGAGAATCGGGATGTCAGGCCGCCGGTGTCCCCTGTGACGTCCGCTCGCCGGCGGACATCCGGGCGTTCGTCACCGCGGCGGTGGAGCGGTGGGGCGGCGTCGACGTGCTGGTGAACAACGCCGGACGGAGCGGGGGAGGGGTCACCGCGGAGATCGCCGACGAACTCTGGCTCGATGTCATGGAAACGAACCTCCACAGCGTGTTCAGGATGACGCGCGAGGTGCTGACCACCGGCGGCATGCGGGAGAAGTCGCGCGGGCGGGTCGTCAACATCGCTTCGACGGCGGGAAAACAGGGTGTGGTCCTCGGCGCGCCGTATTCGGCGTCCAAGCACGGCGTGGTCGGGTTCACCAAGGCACTGGGCAACGAGCTCGCGAAGACCGGGATCACGGTGAACGCGGTGTGCCCCGGCTACGTCGAGACGCCGATGGCCCAGCGGGTGCGGCAGGGCTACGCCGCCGCGTGGAACAGTTCCGAGGAGGAGATCCTCGAACGGTTCCAGGCGAAAATCCCGCTCGGACGCTACAGCACCCCGGAGGAGGTCGCGGGGCTCGTGGGCTACCTGGTTTCGGACACGGCCGCCTCCATCACGGCGCAGGCGATCAATGTCTGTGGCGGGCTCGGCACTTTCTGACGGATTCGAACGAGAAGGAGAGGTTATGTCGCAGCCCACAGTTCGCGAAGTGGAACACGAGATCGTCGTGTCCGCACCGGCGAAGGTCGTCTACGATCTCATCGCGGACGTGCGGAAATGGCCCCAGCTCTTCCCGCCGACGGTGTACGTCGACCGTACCGCGCTGGACGGAACCAGCGAGCGGATCAGGATCTGGGCGACCGCCAACGGCGAGGCGAAGACGTGGACCTCGCTTCGCACGCTGGACGCGGCGGCATTGCGGATCGGGTTCCGCCAGGAGGTGTCCCAGCCGCCGGTCGCCACCATGGGCGGCGCCTGGCACGTCGAACCCCGCTCCGCCACCGAATCCCGCGTCCGGCTGACCCACGACTACCGCGCGGTCGGCGACGATCCGGAAAGCCTGGCGTGGATCGACCGTGCTGTCGACCGCAACAGCGTGTCGGAGCTCGCCGCGCTCAAGAAGAACGCCGAGCTCGCGGCGGGCGGTGACCGGCTGCTTCTGTCCTTTGAGGACGCTGTCGAGGTCGAAGGGGCCGCGAAGGACGTCTACGACTTCATCAACGAGGCCGGCCGCTGGGCGGAGCGGCTGCCCCACGTCGCGAAGGTTTCCCTGCGGGAGGACACTCCCGGCCTGCAACTGCTGGAGATGGACACCCGGACGAGCGACGGCTCGGTGCACACGACGAAGTCGGTCCGGGTGTGCTTCCCGCACAGCAGGATCGTCTACAAGCAGATCGTCGTGCCCGCGCTGATGACGCTGCACACCGGGCAGTGGCTGCTGACCGGGACCGCCGGCGGCGTCCTCGTGACCTCCCAGCACACCGTGGTGCTCGATCCGGCCAATATCACGAAGATCCTCGGCGACGGCGCCGGTGTCGAGGACGCCAGGGTGTTCGTCCGGAAGGCGTTGAGCACCAACAGCCTGACCACCATCGGATTCGCCAAGGACTACGCCGAAGCACGGCGCGGCTGAAGGAGACGACCACATGGCATTGTTCGCCGTCCTCGCGACGCAGGCCCCGACCGGGCTCGACGCCGACACCTTCCGCCGCCGCCTGCCGGAAGGCTTCCGGTACACCAGGAACCTGGTGGACAAGGGCGTCATCGTGCACAGCTGGATCCGGGTCGGCGCGGCAGGCGGCCTCAACATCTACCGGGTCGATTCGCACGAACAGCTGCTGTCGGCGCTGTACGACAACCCGCTCAGCCCGCATCTGAGCTTCGAGGTGATCCCGCTGGCCGAACCCGGCGCGTTCGACCCCGTGGCGTTCGAAGGCGGAACGTCCGCCGGCTGACCGGCAGGACGTTCCGCCACTGGGCCGGCCACCCGTGGCGGGGGGGTGGGGGGCCAGACCGGGCGCGGACCCCGCGCCGGGCGGCGCGACCCCTGGGCGGGTCGTGCGCCGGACGCGCAGGGGGCAGCGGGCGGCGGTCAT
>NZ_JBHYIK010000004.1:68406-73459 GCF_042739735.1 Amycolatopsis sp. NPDC059027
TGGGGCCCCCACGGCGGGGCGGGGGTGGGGGGGCTCAGCACGTCGCGAGCACCTCGCGCAGCGCGTCGATCACCTTGTCCTGGACGTCCTCCGACAGCGACGGGTACATCGGCAGCGAGAAGATCTCGCCGGCCAGCTGCTCCGTGACCGGCAGGGCACCCTTCCGGTAGCCGAGATGCGCGAAACCCGACATCGTGTGCACCGGCCAGGGATAGCTGATGTTCAGCGAGATGTCGTAGGACTTGAGCGCCTCGATGATGTGGTCGCGCCGCGGGTGACGCACCACGTAGACGTAGTAGACGTGCTCATTGCCCTCGGCGACCCGGGGCAGGACCAAACCGGTGTCGCCGAGGCCCTCGGCGTAGCGCCTGGCCACGGCTCGCCGCCCGGCGATGTACTCGTCGAGCCTACCGAGCTTGCGCAGCAGGATTTCGGCGTGCAGTTCGTCGAGTCTGCTGTTGTGACCCGGCGTGGTGACGACGTAGTACTGCTCCTCCATCCCGTAGTAGCGCAGCCGCCGCAGGCCGGCCGCGACCTCGTCGTCGGACGTGACGACCGCGCCGCCGTCCCCGTAGGCGCCGAGCACCTTGGTCGGGTAGAAGGAGTACGCGGCCGCGTCGCCCATGGAGCCGGCGATGCGGCCCCGGTGGCGTGCGCCGTGCGCCTGAGCGCAGTCCTCCAGCAGCGCCAGCCCGTAGCGTGCGGCGAGTTCCTCCAGCACGCGCATTTCGACGCACTGGCCGTAGAGGTGCACCGGCAGCAGGCACCGGGTCCGCGCGGTGATGGCGACTTCGACCTCGCTGACGTCCATCAGGTAGTCGTCCGCGCGGACGTCGACGAATACGGGGGTCGCGCCGACCGCGTCGATGGCCACCACCGTCGGTGCCGCCGTGTTCGACACGGTGATCACCTCGTCGCCCGGCCCGATTCCGAGCGCCTGCAACGCGAGCTTGACGGCGTTGGTGCCGTTGTCGACGCCGACGCAGTGCGCGGCGCCGTGATAGGCCGCGAACCGCTCCTCGAAGCCCCGCACGCTCTTGCCGAGGACGAGCCGGCCTGAGCCGAACACCTGCTGGACGGCGTCCAGGATGTCGTCCCGCTCCTTCTCGTACTCGGGCAGATAGTCCCACACAAGAGTGGTCATGGATGCCGCCTTGTCTCCCGGTTCTCCGTGGGTCCCACCGAGCCAAGCGCGGGCTGCTCGGGTCAGTGTCGGCATCGCGTCGAAGGATGGTCGGGATCGGCTCGAACCCGGGCGAGGACGGGGTTCCACCGAAGTTCTAGGGTTCTTGGTGATCGACGACCCTACGGTGCGGACATGGTCGATTGTCGTGTCTGCGGTGGCGTGGTCACCGAATTCCTGGACTTCGGGCGTCAGCCTCTTTCCGACGCGTTCCGGGAACCGGGTTCGGAGGAGCCCGAGTTCTTCTTCCGTCTCGCGGTGGGCAGCTGCGCGGACTGCACGATGGTGCAGCTGGTCGAAGAGGTCCCTCGTGAGCGGATGTTCCACGAACGGTACCCGTACCGGTCCTCGGGGTCGGCGGTGATGGGCAAGCACTTCGCCGCGACCGCCCAGCGGTTCCTGAACACCGAGCTGACCGGCGCGGACCCGTTCATCATCGAGCTCGGCTGCAACGACGGGGTCATGCTCAAGGTGATCGGCCAGGCCGGGGTGCGGCATCTCGGCGTCGAGCCGTCCGGGGGCGTGGCCGAGCTCGCGCGAGCGGAGGGCGTGCGGGTGCGTACCGCGTTCTTCGAGGAGGCGACCGCTATCGAGATCCGGACCGCCGAGGGGCTCGCCGACGTCGTCTACGCCGCGAACACGATGTGCCACATCCCGTACGTCGAGTCGATCTTTCGCGGACTGGACGCGGTGCTGGCGAACGCCGGAGTGTTCGTCTTCGAGGACCCGTACCTCGGCGACATCGTCGAACGCGTCTCGTTCGACCAGATCTACGACGAGCATTTCTATTTCTTCACCGCGCATTCGGTGCGTGCCATGGCACGGCGGTTCGGGTTCGAGCTGGTGGACGTGGAGCGGCTTGCCGTGCACGGCGGCGAGGTCCGGTACACCGTCGCCCGCAAGGGGGAGCGGGTGCCGAGCCCCGCGGTGGCGGAGCTGCTGGCCGAGGAGTTCGGCAAGCGGCTCGCCGAGCGTGGGACGCTGGGCCGTTTCGCGCGCGCGGTCGAGCGGGTCCGCGACGACCTGCTCGCGCTGCTGACCCGCCTCCGCGCCGAGGGCCGGTCGGTGGCCGCCTACGGGGCGACGGCCAAGAGCGCCACCGTCGCCAACTACTGTGGCATCGGGCCGGACCTGGTCTCCTACGTCTGCGACACCACTCCCGCCAAACAGGGCAGGCTGACACCGGGGGCACATCTCCCGGTCCGCCCGCCCGCGGCCTTCGCCGATCCCTACCCGGACTACGCGCTGCTCTTCGCCTGGAACCACGCCGACGAAATCATGGCCAAGGAGCAGGCTTTCCGGGAGTCAGGCGGCCGGTGGATCCGCTACGTTCCGCGGGTCGAGATCGTCTGACGTCATTTCGATGGCGGTCCGCGCCGTCTCCATCCGGAAATTTTCCATAGGCGGATTTTTTTGCGAGCCGGTACGTTGAGGCGGTCGGCAGGGTGGCCGGGCCGCCGCGTGGCGGCCGGTGCGCCGCCGCTGTACGGGACGTAGAACGGAGCAGGAAAATTTACGGAAACATCGAGATTCGTGGCGCGCGCGAAAACAATCTCAAGAACATCTCCGTGGACATACCGAAACGGAAGATAACGGTCTTCACCGGCGTTTCGGGATCGGGAAAGTCCTCCTTGGTATTCGGTACCATCGCCGCCGAGTCACAGCGGCTGATCAACGAGACCTTTCCCACCTTCGTCCGATCGCTGCTGCCGCACTACGGGCAACCGGAGGCGGACTCGCTGACGAACCTGTCGGCGGCGATCATCGTGGACCAGAAGCGGCTCGGCGGGAACTCGCGGTCCACCGTCGGTACGGTGACCGACGCGTACACCATGCTCCGGCTGCTGTACTCCCGGCTCGGGCGGCCGGCCGCCGGTGGGGCCGGCGCGTTTTCCTTCAACGACCCCCAGGGAATGTGCCAGAACTGCGGAGGGCTCGGGATCGTCTCCGTCGTCGACGTCGACGAGCTGGTGGACAGGAGTAAGTCGCTGAACGAGGGAGCCATCGATTTCCCCACCTTCGCGGTCGACTCCGGGAACTGGGGACTCGTCGTCGGGTCCGGGTTCTTCGACAATGACAAGAAGCTGCGAGAATACACCGAGGAAGAGTGGGACAAGCTGCTCAACGCGACCGGTGAGAAAATCAAGACGGACTTCGGCGGAGGCACTTACAACATCACCTACGAGGGCCTGCTCCCCAAGTTCCGGCGGCTCTACATCGCCAAGGGCGTCGACCAGTTACAGGCACATCTGCGGGCCGACTACACGCGGGTGGTCACCACCACGGCCTGCGTGGAATGCGGGGGCAGCAGACTCGCCAAGGAGGCGCTGGCGAGCCTGGTGAACGGGAAGAACATCGCCGAATGCGCCGCCATGGAGGTGAGCGATCTCGCCGATTTCGTGCGGGCGATCGACGTGCCCACGCTCGCCCCGATGGTGTCGGCGCTGACCGAACGCCTGGACGATCTCAC
This sequence comes from Amycolatopsis sp. NPDC059027, assembly GCF_042739735.1. Lineage (NCBI taxonomy): Bacteria > Bacillati > Actinomycetota > Actinomycetes > Pseudonocardiales > Pseudonocardiaceae > Amycolatopsis > Amycolatopsis sp. NPDC059027. Next base: position 72,060 of record NZ_JBHYIK010000004.1, read on the forward strand.
CCGCATCGGGCTCGGCTACCTCAGCTTGGACCGCGAGAGTGCGAGCCTGTCGGGCGGTGAATCGCAGCGGGTGAAGATGGTGCGGCACCTCGGATCCAGCCTGACCGAGATGACCTACGTGTTCGACGAGCCGAGCGTCGGCCTGCATCCGCAAGACGTCCACCGGCTCAACGAGCTGCTGCGGCGCCTGCGGGACAAGGGGAACACGGTGCTCGTGGTGGAGCACAAGCCCGAGGTGATCGCCCTCGCCGACCACGTCGTCGACATGGGGCCGGGCGCGGGGCGGGCCGGTGGTGAGATCGTCTACCAGGGCGGTTATCCGGGCCTACGTGCTTCGGGTACGCTCACCGGGAACCACCTCGGCAGGCATCAGGAGATCAAGACGAGGCCGCGGGTGCCGACCGGGAAGCTCCGCATCGAGGACGCGACCCTGCATAACCTCCGCGATGTCAGTGTCGAGATCCCGCAGGGTGTGCTCACGGTGGTCACCGGGGTCGCGGGCGCGGGAAAGAGCTCCTTGATCCAGGGCTGTCTTCCCCGGCACTACCCGGACGCGATCGCCATCGACCAGAACGTCAGCCGCGGCTCGAAACGGTCCAACCCGGCGAGCTTCACCGGGATACTGGACGGCATCCGCCGCGCGTTCGCCTCGGCCAACAAGGTCAGCGCGGCGCTCTTCAGCGCGAACTCGAAGGGCGCCTGTCCGGATTGCCAGGGTCTGGGGCTGATCTACACCGATCTGGCGCACCTGGACCCGGTGGTGAGCACGTGCGAAACGTGTGAAGGCAGGCGGTTTGTCGCCGACGTGCTGCGGTACACCCTGCGCGGCCTGAACATCGCCGAAGTCCTCCGGCTTTCGGTGGTCGAGGCGATCGAGTTCTTCACCGAACCCGCGATCCGGCGGACCCTGCGCGCACTGGACGACGTCGGCCTCGGCTACCTCACGCTGTGGCAGCCGATCAGCACACTGTCGGGCGGCGAACGGCAGCGTCTCAAGCTCGCCAGCGAACTCGGCAGCACGGCCCGGATCTACGTGCTCGACGAGCCCTGCACCGGACTGCACATGAACGACATCGACAACCTGATCGGGATCCTGGAACGGCTGGTGGACAACGGCAGCACGGTGATCGTGATCGAGCACAGCCTGGACGTGATCTCCCGGGCGGACTGGGTCATCGATCTCGGCCCCGGCGCCGGCCGCGACGGTGGCCGGGTCGTGTTCGAGGGCACGCCGGCGGAACTGGCGCACTGCGCGGAATCCGTCACCGGCCGGTACCTGCGTGAGCGCGTCGACGTCACCCGCCGTCAGGACGGCGAGGCAGTGGGGCACGCCGGATAGCCTCCCCGGAGATACCGACCACGTCTCTGTCGTGGGGGGGGGGCGGGGGGGGGGGGAGGAA
>NZ_JBHYIK010000004.1:73469-126307 GCF_042739735.1 Amycolatopsis sp. NPDC059027
CCGCGGGCTTGGGGGTGAGACGTGGCCATCCACGGCACTCAGACCTCAATAATTTCCAGTGCCGCCCGGCTCCCGGTGGGGGCCAAGACAGGGGGGCGACGGGGGCGACGGCGGCAAAGCGGAAGACGCCAGTTCAAGGAGGTGGCGGACTCCGCAAAAGGTGGAAAGATGACAAGGGAAACATCTATGAGTGGGACTATCGACACGGCGAGTGGGAGATGTACAACAAGCTACAACAAGCTACAACAAGCGTGGTAAGCATCAAGGCGTTCTTGATCCCAACACCGGACAGCCGATCCCAGGGAAAGGCCCCGACCCCACCCGGAGCGTCGAACCATGAGTGATCAAGCGGTCGGTTGGGAGATCGAGGCATACCGCGAGTCGGACGAGCTCTTGGAATGGTCCGTAAAACTTCCTCCGGGGGTCAGCCATCACACGGCGGAGCAGGTTCGTGCCGTTCTGGCCCACTTCGATGTGCCAGCAGAAACCGTTGGCCCGCTCGACGACGCCAGATTCACATACTTCGTTGGCGGTTTCGCCGACGCGCGTACTACGAAGCCAGCTCCAGGCCCGTCGAGCGGCGGGCAGTCACCACCATAGGAGCAGAGCGAGTGGTCTGGCCGGTTTGAGCATGACCGTCGCCCGCTCCTGAGCGTTTAGAGCGTGTCCTGTAAGTGATTGAGCTGGGTTTCTGGTTGTTGTGTGCGGTGGTTGGTCGTGGTGAGTTGACGGATCGGGCGTGGGCGGTGATCAAGCCGTTGCTGCCGCCGCAGCAGGGTGGCGGCAGGCGGTGGTGTGAGCATCGGCAGGTGATCAACGCGATCGTGTGGAAGCTGCGGACCGGCGCCCGGTGGCGTGATCTGCCTGAACGCCATGGGCCGTGGAAGACCGCGCATGAACGGCTGCGGTTGTGGACCAAGGACGGTACCTGGGGCAAGATCCTTGACCACGTCATCGTCAAAGACGACGCCGTCGGTGACGTCGAATGGGTCACGAGTATCGACTCCAGCGTGGTCCGGGCGCATCAGCATTCCGCCGGGGCCCGGAAAAGGGGGATGCAGCAGCGACATCGAAGCCCTCGCCGTCGACGGGGAAGAACTCGGGCGGTCCCGTGGCGGACTGAGCACCAAGATCCACCTCGTGGTCGACGGGCGAGGGCTGCCGATGCGGTTTCTGCTCACTCCCGGGCAAGCCGGAGACAATCCGCTGCTGGTTCCGTTGCGGCCTGGCCGCGGTTGCGACGATGCCGGACCTGGTCAGAGTGCTGGGGAATCGTGCAGGCGATCCCGCGCCGCCGCAGGTAGGCCCGGTTGGCGCGAGAACTGCAGGCCTTGTCCGCCAGGACACGACCCGGACCCTGGCCAGTACCGTCTCGAACTGCGGCGAGTCCCCACGTTGATTGGCGGTCACCAGCAACGACAATGGTTTCTGGCCTTGCTCGGTGGCCAGATGCAGCTTGGTCGTCCAGCCTCCCCACGACCGGCCCAGCACGGCTGGGACACGCTCAGGGACGCCGAATACTCGGAAACGGGGCGATCGTCGTGACCGCTTCCTTTCCGTGGCGGGCTCCCTTGGTGGGCCGGTCAGAATGGGAAGAGCCGATTCGGGTGCTGCTGGCCACGGCGGCCGACAACTATCTGGTGTCTCCTGGCGCAGCTCACCGGGAGTGAGACCGTGGTCGAGACCGCGTTGCTATGCGCCGTACCCGCCCCGGACATTCCCACGCGGGAGGCACGCCGCGCGAGTGCGCAGTGGTGGTCGGCAGTCACCGAACCATGGGGCGGACAGTAATCCCCGTGGGCGTTGGGCCCCGGCCGACGGCGCAAGCCATTGCTGCTGACGGAATAGAAATCCGCGGAACTTGCCTTCCCGGCCGGGGCACTGGCAGGGAATCGTGGTGTATGCGGGTAGCCCTGCGCTGATCACACCTGCGATGGCGGGCACATCTCACTTTTCATGGGCCAACGCGGCGAATGGACATGGGACTCGGCAACTCCGCGTTGTCTACAGCGACAACCAGCGTCCGGTCGAAGCCGGGGCGGCTCGCGCGGAGCTGGTCTACGAGGTTGTCCGAGTCCGAGGACCTGATCGAGCGGTCGCCGCAGCCCTGGTAAAGGGCCGGGACAGGAGAGCCTGGGCTGCGCGCAAGGTTTCTTCAAGGTTCCGCCGGAAGGTTCAGCGCGGGCGTCAGGCTTTCGTAAGGAGATGTCCGGAGCGCCCTCGAGGCTGTCGTCGTCCCAACGCGGACACGAATTCCCGGGTGGAGGGACAGGTTCATGACCGAGCACTGGCGCCGGTACGCCGGAAGCGTCGAGGCCGGGCGAATGGTGGTGGCCAGTGTGGCCGTGGTGGCGCTCGCGGTTCCGCAACGGTGGACGTGGCCGTCGATCACGGCGTTGGCGCTGGCCGGAGCCGGGATGCTGGCGATGGTGGTAGCGCTGCTGCGGCTTCTGCCGAACCGGGTGGCGAGTGTGGTCGCCGCCGTGGCGTGGGGGCTCGCCGCCGTCGCGCAGGGCATCGTCCTGTGGGTTCCGGACGAGGTCCGCGCGTCGGGCTCACAGCTGGTGCAGGTGCGGTCGTTCGGCACTGGGCTGGCGTACGCGGGGTTCGGCGCGCTCGTGCTGGCGGCCGCACTGGTCGTGGCGTCGTCGCGCGCGCAAACGGGGCTGCGGGATACGGTCGTCGCGATGCTGGCGCTGGTGTCCCCGGCGCTGCTGCTCCCGCTCGGTGCGGTGCTCGCCGACGACGGGATCGGCTACCACATCGACAAGGCGGAAAGCACGGTCGCGAACGGTCCGCCACCACGGGCGAGCACCCCGGGTGCGGACGCGCCGCTGGGTGTGCTGAAGCCGTCCGCCGAGCTGTCGGTGCCCGTTACGTCCTCGGCCGTGTTGGTTCCCGGCACGGATCTGATGGTGCTGATCGGGCGTCCGGACCGCTATGACGCGGTGCTCGCCTACTCGACCGGGCCCGGTGGGACGGCGCAGCCGCGGTGGCGGTATTCGCTCGGGCAGGAGCAGTCCGGCGGGGCACGGGCCGTCGTCGACCGGGCGGCAGGGCGGGTGACCGTGGTCCTGCGGGACGCGGTCGTGGTACTGGACCTGGCCTCCGGGCGGGAACTGAACGTGGTTCCGATGCCACGGCAGGCGGAGAGCTGGTCCGTGGTGGGCCCGGGGCAGGCCCGTTCGGGATGGTCGCCGGCCTCGGACGTCGTTCTCCGCCAGGGCCCGGTGTTGTTGCTGGGCGCGCTGGGCGAGGAACGGGAACCGGAAGCGTACGTGACCGAATTCGACCCGGGCACAGCGACGTTCACCGAATTCGACCGCGGCCGGCGCGGGCCGTGTGCCTATCAGGCGATCGACGACGTCGTACTGGCGTCCGGGCCGACCGGCTGCGGTACGCCCCGGCTGACGGTCCGGACGGGCGGCGGGTGGCGGATGGTCGCTCTGCCCACCGCCCTCACCGAGCCGGTGCTCCTCGGCACCGCGAAGGGCGTCATCCTGCTGCGCGGTGCCGGTGAGCTGGTCGCGATCGACGCGAAAGGGCGCCAGGTGTGGCACCGGAGTGTCGGCGACGCCGCGGCTCGGGCCGTGCTCACCGTTCCGGAGCCGTTCGTAGTCGTCCAGCTGCCCGGCCGTGTAGTCGACGTGATCCAGTTGCGCAACGGCGCGGTGAACCGTGAAGGGGCCGCCCTGCCCGGTGATCCCCTCGGCACGAAGGATTCCGGCCCGCTCGGCGAGCCGAACGGGCCAGTGGTCGACGGCGCGGTGTGGTACCGGATCGCCACCATCGGCGGGCCGCCGGAGAAACCGGACCGCAGAGTCGTCGCCGTCGATCTCCGCACGTTCACCGAGCGCCCGTTGGACGCGGGTGCCGCCTGCTGTGGCTGGGGGCCGGCCGGACCGTGGCTCGCCGTACTCGCCGCCGCCGACGGTCAGCTGGTCACGAAGGACGTCGCCGGCACGCACGTGCACCGCAAGGCGGACCAGCCATGAGCGCGCGGCACAGGGGAATCCTGCTCGCGGCCATCGTCGTGTCGATCGCCGTGGCGGCTGTGGTGCTGATCGTGGTCCGCTCGGGTGGCGGCCCCGCCCCGCCCCGGCCACCGTTCCAGCGGCCGACGCGACCGTCGCGAGCACCTCGCCACCCGCGCAGCGGTCGCTCGCACTGGACGGCACCGTCGTGTGGCAGTCGGCCCCGCGGGCCGACCGTGGCGCACTTGGCACCGCGGGTGGTCTGCTCGTGGCGGACGAGCAAGGTGTCCGCATGCTCGACCCGGCCACCGGTGCCGAACGCTGGCACTACCGCCGCGGCGAGCCGCGTTCTCCGCAGCCGCCCGACGGTGGCGGTGCGCCCGGGGACGTGGACCTCGGCGTCGTGTCGGAGGGCGGCCGGACGGTGGCGGTCAACGTCGGTCCGCGGACCAACGTCAACGAGCCCGCCCGGCAGGGCGCCGCGACCTGGGTGTTCGACGCGGTGTCCGGGCGGCTGCTCGCAGACCTCCCCGGCAGATCGGCTTACGCGATCGTCGGCGACCTGGTGGTGACGGTGACACATCGGCCGGGCCGGATCACGGCGTTCAGCGTCACGGGTGAGTCTCGCTGGGAGCGTGCCTTCGACGGCTGCCAGGAGCAGGCCGTCCCGCGTGTGCTCGCCGGCCCGCGAGGGACGGTGCTGGTGGAGGAGAACTGCGTCGGCCCGGTCAACCACGACGAGATCGCCGGACGTTCGTGGCTGTGGGCTCTCGACCGGGGCACGGGAGCCACGAGGTGGCTCTGGCGGGCTCCGGTGTCCGGCCTGAGCCGGACGTGGCCGGTGGGCGACACACGTCCGGACCGGGTTCTCGTCGACGTGCGACCGCAGGGGGTGCTGGGTGCGGCGCACACGGTCGTGGCGATCGACCTCCAGACCGGAAGTCCACTGTGGACCCGGGAGAACCTCGTGCTCGACCCGGCACCGCCGGTCGCCGGTTCGCCGAACCGGCCGCGCTACCAGTGGGATGTCGGCTGGGCGCGGGGCACCCCGGTGCTCGTGGAGAACACCGACACGGCGCGTTTCCAGGACAAGGTGACGGTACTCGCCGGCCTGAACCCGGACACCGGTGCCACGTCCTGGACTCACGTCCAACGGGACACCTGGCGCGCGAACGCGGACGTCGTCGGCGGTGTCGTGCGGCCGGTGCTGCTCAGCCTGCGGGAAGGCCGTCTCGCGCTCGCCGCCGTGCCACTCGCCGCGGACCGGAGCGGGATCCCGCTCTACAGCCAGCTAGTGCTCGTGCCGGTCGAGGGCGACGGGCGGATCGCCCCGGTGCGGCCGGTGGTGCGCGCGGCGACCGGGCAATGGCTGACCACGCAGCTGGCCGCCACTCCCGCCGGGCTCGTCGTCACCGGTCGGCACGCTGCGACGCGGGAGCAGGTCGCCGTCACCCTCGCCTGAGGAGGTGACCCGCATGGCCGATCGGGCAGTGCGGCCGGGATTTCGGCGTCGGCTCAGCCGGAAAGGTGGTGCTCGGCGGGTGTGGTGGCGAGGCGCAGCAGGCGGGTCCCCTCCGGCGTACAGCGGGCGAGGTGGCCGGGCGGCAGCCGGTCGGCCACCTCGGCGCCGGGGAACCGGCCGAGCAGGCCCAGCGCCTTCCCGTGTCCCGGCGCCCCGACGAGGACGGCGGTGGCCGCGCTCCAGAACGGTGAACGGACCGGAATGCGGGCAACGTCGTGGAGCACGCACGTCCACGCGGCACCGGTGTAGGCGTCGGGGCTCTGGTCGGTTTCGGCCAGAAGTGCTTGCGGCGCCAGCGGAGTGGGCGGCACGGACGGCCACGGCTGCTGACCGCCGACGATGCTCAGCCGTCCGGCCGAGCGCGCGAGCACCGGCTTCCAGCGAGCCGGGGCCGGTGTGCGGACCGATACCGAACAGCCGGCGCCGAGCAGGCGAAAAGCCAGCACCCGCACCAGATCCGGTGCGTCGACAACGCCGATTATCGACGGCTGCGGGCCGGCACAGGTCAGTCTTTCCACGCTCCCACCGGGACCCTGGCCGAGGACGATCCCGGCCGGAGCCAGTGTGAGGGCGAGGTCGACACCGCCGGCACCGCGCCACAACGTTTCCCGCATCGACTCGGCTTCTCTCATCGGCTCACTCCCAACGCGTCGATGAGCTCACGCCGTCCACCACCGAGGGGGAGTGTCGCGCGGAGCCCGTCTGCCTGGTGGCCCGGCAAGGTCGTCACGAGACCGGTGGCGACCAGCGCGCCGCGTGCCGCGGCGGCGCGGCGGTGGTCGGCCGACACGACCCGGACGGCCGCGCGGGTGGTGGCCATCCGCCCGGACAGCTCCACGGCCACGGAGACCACCGACCGGTCGGCGGGAGTGGCCGCCGCCGCGGCGACAAGGCGCGCGAGGTCCGAAGTGGACCGCAGCTCGGCGAACAGCGAGCAGTGGGCGGCGTTCTCGGTGATCCAGGCGTGGTCCCTCGCGCTCCCACTGCGTCCCGAGTCGGCAAGCTGGGCGAGCACGGAGTACAGCGCGCGGGGCGCCAACATCGTGGCGTGGACACCGGTCCGGTCGAGATGCCGCCGCAGGCGTGCCGTCGCCGCCGCGACGGCCTTCCCCGCGCCGGACGCTCCGCCGCCGCGGGCGGTCACCGCGGCCGGTGCCCAGAGCGGCTCGTGCCGGACGGCGAGCAGCACCCGCCGTGCGAGCGGATCGTCCGGAGTGGACAGTCCGAGGTAGGAGCCTGCCGGCTCGAAGCGCTCGCCCGGGGACGGTGCGCGGAACTGCTCGACGATCAGTTGCACACCGCTGGGCTCGGCGGGATCGGCGGCGAGCTGCGCGGCGATGAGACCGAGATCGAGATGGATCGCGCCGCCGGTGTTGATTTCCAGTACCGCGCAGAATCCCTGACCGTCTTCGAGCAGGCCAACTGTCTGTCCACTGTGGATCTCAGCTTCCGCGATCCGCAGCTCCGGAAGTGAGTGGGAGAGCGCGACGAGGCCGGGGAGTCCGGAAGTGGACGAGCGAGTGGGCGCCGGGGGTGTTCGCCGGAGAACGTAGTCCGCGAGCGGTCTTCCCTGTAATCGCGTGAAGGCGGCGGCGATGACGAGAACGGCGATGAGGCCGAGAAGAACCGCGGCCGGATAAGCCTTGGCGAAGGCCGACGCCGTGCTCGCCACGAGCAGGGCTGCTCCGGTTTCCAGGGCGATCACTTTTCCGCGGTGCAACCAGAGTGCGGGACGCGATCGGGTACGGAACGACGCTGTCATCGCGTATTCCTTTCAGTGCGGGAAAATATTCGGTTCGGCCGCCGATTTCGCTGATTCCCGGCGGGAAAAAGGTTAGGCTCGTCGGCATTAACCCCTTTCCGACGAAGGTGAGCGATGGCGAGCACCAAGGATCACGTCGAGGCCTACGCCTACGAGGGACGCAGGCAGGCGACGAGCCTGCTCACCGGAAGCGATCGCGCGGGCGCCGATCCTCGTCGCCGTCTCAACCGGACGACCGCGGGCAGCCTCGTGGTGGCCGTGCTCGCCGCCACCGGCTTCGGCGTGGCCGGATTGCTCGGCGCGGGCAGCGGCCCCGCCGTACCGGATTCCGGAGCCGTGCTGGTGAAAGGGGACGGTGGACGTTACGTCGCGGTCAACGGCGTGCTCCACCCCGCGCTCAACCTCACCTCGGCGCTGCTGGTCGGCGGCGGCCAGGTCACCGAGGTACGGCCGGACGCGCTCGGCAGCAGACCGCGCGGGCTGCCGGTCGGTATCCCGAACGCCCCAGATGCCTTGCCACAGCAGGGAAAGCTCAGTGCCGAGCCGTGGACGGCCTGCACCACTTCCTCGGCCGCGCCCGGCTCGCGTACCGATCTGGTGATCGGCCCCGCGCCCGCCGAGGGACGGCTTGGGCCGGACGACGCGCTCGTGGTGCGTTACCCGGACGGGAGACAGTGGCTGCTCATGCAGGGCCGCCGGTTCGCGCTCGACACGACCACCCAGGCCAGGCTGGGACTTCAGCTCGCGAGCCCGGTGTCGTTGCCGCCCGAGGTGCTCGCGACGGTGCCGGAGGGCCCGAGGATCGACATGCCGCAGGTGGCCGCCAAAGGCACGTCGCCGAGCAGGCCGATTCCCGGTGTCCCCGGCGTGGTCGGGGACCTCGTGCACAGCTCGTCCGCCGGGCTCGGTGACCAGTACTACGTCGTCGAACCGGACGGGCTGCGCGCCATCACGCCGTTCGTCTTCCTGCTGCTCGCGAGTTCCGGGGCGCGCTCGGTGGACGTCGGCCCGGCCGTTACCAGCGCGGCACCGGTGGCGAACGTCACGGCGCCCGGCGCTTCCGGCTGGCCCGAGCGAAAGCCGAAGCCGGTCGAGGTGACGCCCGGAAGACCGGTCTGCTTCAGCACGGGCCCGGGCGCCGCGCCGGGAAAGGCTCCGTGGCAGCTCGACGTTTCCGTCCCGGCCGCGGTCCCCGGCGTCGACGTCGCACCGGTCGCGGTGACCGGCGGAGACACACCGGGAGTTCTCCGCTCGGTCCGGATCCCGCCGGGCCGCGGGGCGCTGGTGAAGGCCGCGTCCAGTGCCGGGCAGGATGGCGCCTACACGCTGGTCACCGACGCCGGGCAACGGTACGCACTGCCCGGCGCGGACGCCGTCCACCGGCTCCGGTACGACCCGGCGGCGGTGAAGAACGTGCCCGCGCCGTTCGTGAACCTGCTGCCCTCCGGGCCGGTCCTCGACCCGGAAGCCGCGCAGCGGGAATTCCCCGGTTCCTGACATGTCACACCAGCTCGGTGTCCGGCGGCCCGGGGGTACCCCGCTCCTCGCGTGCGGTCCGGGGGAGCGGTCCGGCTGCCCAGCCGCGCTTCGCCGCGCGCCGGACGGCGAGGGCGCCGATCGCGGCGAGCATCGCCAGTGAGGCCAGGATTCCGGACCACGCGAGGGCGATCCGCGTCGCGCGGCTGTCGTCCGTGCCCGCCGGCATCGGGGCCATCCTGACAAGCCCGCCGGGGCGGAGTGACGATGACGGGAGCGCCGCGTCCGGCACGGTCAGCGCGGCGTAGGGGTCGAGGACCCCGGCGCCGCTGCGCTCGTCGGGACGGCCGGACACCCGCACCGCCGCGGACTTCAGCCGGTCGATCACCTGCGGGGCGGGCAGCTCCGGGTACCGCTGGCGAATCAGCGCCGCGGCCCCGGTGACCAGCGGCGTCGCGAAGCTGGTGCCGGTGACGGCCAGATAACCGCCACCCGGTGCGGTGGTCGTCAGATTCTCGCCGGGCGCGGCGATCCCGACCCACGGCCCGGAGTTGGACTGCGCGAGCGGAAGACCTTGCGCGTTCACCGCCGCGACCGCCAGCACCCCGGGATAGGCCGCCGGATACCAGGTCTGGCCGGGCTGGCTCTGCGCCTCGTTGCCCGCGGCGGCGACCACCACGACGTCCCGCGCCTGTGCGTAGGCGATCGCGTCACGGACGGCCGGATCGTCGACGGCCAGCGCGAACGACAGGTTCAGCACCCGGACCCGGTGATCGGCCGCGTCACGGATCCCGGCGGCGAGCTGCCCGCGCGGCAGATTCTCGATCGGCGTGGCGAACCGCACCGGATAGATCGACGCGCCGGGCGCGATCCCCGCCACCCGCGGATCGTCACCGGGCCGAGCGGCGAGCAGCCCGGCCACCGCGGTGCCGTGGCCGGCGCAGTCGAGCGCACGACCCGGCCCCGGCGGGCCCTGATCGCCGATTTGCGTGCCCGGCGCGGGCACGGCGCCGCCGAGCTTCGGATGACTCCAGTCCACTCCGGAATCGACCACCCCGGCCAGCACCCCGGCACCGGTCGCGAGTTCGTGGGCACGGTCGAAGCCGAGCCGCGCGATCACCGGGGCCGGACCGGCCGCGGTGGGCAGCGGCTGGCCCCTCGGCGCGGGCGGACGGCACTCCCCGCCCTGCTGGGCCATCGCGGGAGAAACCGGCGTCAGTGCCAGCACCAGCGCGACGACACCGGCCCGCGTGATCATCCGATGTCCATGAGGGCCGCGTAGATGTCCCACACGGCGAGGACGAGCGGGACGACAGCGAGCAGCAGGACCGATTCGGCGATGTCGAGCCAGCGCGCACCCCGCGGGCCGGTCACGGACCGCCCCTGCACGATCGCGGCCAGCCCGACGAAGACCCCCAGTAGCACCACCGTCGGCAGCACGATGCCGAGCATCACGTCCTGATCGCCGGCGAACCGGGCGATCACTGCCGCGAGGAGCGCGACCAGCGCGGCGGCGGTCGCGGCCATCGATGCCAGCCGCTGCGCGCGCTCGGCGAACAGCCGCGCTCGCAACGCGACAAGCGCGAGCAGCACCCCGGCGAGCACCATCGGCCAGGTCCCGCCCAGCGCCAGCAGCACGATGCCCGCCGCGACCACCGCGTTGATCCCGGCGACGAGGCCGGTGAGCAGCCGGCGGGCCTGGTCGATCCGCCTGCTGGTCTCGTCCCAAGAGGACTGTCCGGTCACCTGCGCGACGTCCTGGGCGTTCCTGGGCAGGCTCGGCCGGGGGAGCCGTGCCAGCCGCAGCGCCAGCGTCGGCATCGCCGTGGTGAGGGCGAGCGCCAGGGGAGCCACGACCGCGGCGGCGCGTTCCGGCGTACCGCTGGCGGGCAGCGCGACGAGCGCACCGAGCAGGCCCGAAAGGCCGACGACGGCGAGCGCCGCGAACGTCCCGTCTCCGCCACCGACGACCACCGCACCCAGCGCCGCCACCACCAGGACGACGGCGCTCGCGAGCAGCACGTGCGCGCCCGTGTGCGAGGCGGTGAGCAGCACGCTGGAACCGGCGGCCCCCACCAGCGCGGCGAGCGCGGCGGTCACGGTCCCGGCGGCGAGGTCGCCCGCGGCCCGTGCCAGCGCGCCTCCGCCGAGGAGCAGCAGCGCGGCCAGCGTCACTCCGAGGAACCCGGCGGTCCTCCCACCGGTCGCGAGGAGCAGGGCCGCCGCTCCCAGCCCGGTGAGGACGCCGATGACCCCGCAGGCCACCCTGGCAGCGCGAGTGTCCCATGTGGACGTCACCGCTCCGGCGCCGATCACCTCGACGACGTCGTCATACAGCGGCGCGGCGCCTCGTTCGTCGGCTGGGCGCAGGAAGAGCAGTTCGCCTTCGCGGACACCGTTGGCGGCCAGCCCGCGCGCGGGGTCCAGCCGGGTTCCGTCACCGCGCGCCAGCACCCACCCGCCGTGTGCCGCGCCGCCGTCCGGCGGGCGGTCGGGCAGCACATGCTGGAGCAGCATCGGCAGCAGCTGTGCGAGCGGGACGGTGGCGGGCACGGAAATGTCGGCGCGGGTGGCCGGACCGGCCACCGTCAGCCGGCAGAAGCCGTCGCTCGTCCCGCCGGGCCGGACAGCGCCCTGCTGGCCGTGGGGCATCTTTCCCTTCCTCCCCGCATCTGGTAAACCAGGTCACACACAACGTTTTTCCCGGGCGCGGGTCGCCGCCGACCTTGACGGCGCGACCTTGAAGAAACCTTGAAGCCGACGGAACACCCTCCGCTGGAGCGCCCGTGACCACCGAAACCCTGTTCCATCGACCGCCGCGGCAGGCCGCGCCCGCCGTCCCGGACGGGGAACTCGCCCTGCAACCACCGCCGGAGCTGCCGAAGGCCGAGAGCGGCGGGATCTGGCTGACCGCGCTGCCCGCGTTGTCCGGGCTCGGTTCGGTGGCGTACCTGTTCGCGGGCCCGCCGAACCCTGTGACGTACGTGGCCGGTTCGCTGTTCCTGTTCTCCTCGCTCGCGGTCGTCGTGGGGTCCCTGCTGCGCAGCCGGACCACCCAGAAGGGCGACGCCGCGACGCGGCGCCGTGACTACCTCCGGTACCTGGCGACGATCAGGACGCAGGTGCGCAAGACGGCCGAGGCGCAGCGGGCGGGCATCGGCTGGGGCGCGCCCGATCCCACGGTGCTCTGGTCCCTTGTGGACAGTCCGCGGCTGTGGGAACGCCGCGCGGGCGACGCCGATTTCGGCGTTCTGCGGATCGGCCTCGGCCCCCGCTACCTGGCCACGCCCTTGGTACCCGCCGAGACCGGGCCGGTGGAGGAACTCGACCCCCTTGCCGCGCTGGCGCTGAAGCGGTTCGTCGCGACCCACACCGTGCTCCCCGATCTGCCGGTGCAGCTGTCGCTGCGGCGATTCGCCGGGATCGCGCTCACCGGCGACACCGCGGCCGCCCGTGCCACGGCCCGCGCGCTCGTGGCGCAGGTCGCCACCTTCCACGCCCCGACCGACCTGCGTGTGGTGATCTGCACCGACGATCCGGACGCGGGGCCGTGGAGCTGGGCGAAATGGCTGCCGCACGCGCGTCACCCCGAGTTGTCCGACCACGCCGGGCCGGTGCGCCAGATCCACCGGTCGCTCCGGGCGCTGGAGGACCTGCTGGGTGCCGACCTCGCGCGCCGCTCGCGGTTCAGCAGGCAGTCGGAGCCGGATCCCGACGTCGCCCACCTGCTGGTGATCCTGGACGGCGGTGTGGTCACCGGCGAGGAACTCGTGCTGGCGCCCGACGGTTTGCAGGCCGTGACCGTGCTCGACCTGACGGGCGCCGCGGAACGCCTGGTGCGGGCGAACGGTGTCGAGTTCTCGGTCGCCGCCGACGCCGCGCTCGCCGTGCGGTCCGGTGCCGGTGCCGAGTCGCTCGGGCGCGCCGACGCGCTCGCCGTCGAGGTCGCCGACGCGCTGGCCCGGCAGCTGGCGCCGTACCGGCTCGACGCGGCCGACGTGGCCGCCGACGACCTGGCCTCGGCGAGCCGGACCCTGCCCGAGCTGCTGGGCCTGCCCGACGCGGGCATGGTGGATCTGGACGCCTGCTGGCGGCCCAAAGCCCTGCGCGACCGGCTGCGCGTCCCGATCGGGATCTCCGCGGACGGCACCGTGCTGGACCTCGACATCAAGGAGTCCGCGCAGGACGGTACGGGCCCGCACGGGCTGCTGGTCGGGGCCACCGGCTCCGGCAAGTCCGAACTGCTGCGGACGCTGGTGCTCGCGATGGCCGCCACCCATCCGCCGGACCAGCTGAACCTGGTCCTCGTCGACTTCAAGGGCGGCGCGACCTTCGCGAGGCTGGGCCACCTGCCGCATGTCGCGGCCACCATCACCAACCTCGAGAACGATCTGTCCCTTGTGGACAGAATGCGGGAGGCGCTGTCCGGGGAGATGAACCGGCGGCAGGAGATCCTGCGCGATTCCGGGAACCTGGTGTCCATTCGGGACTACGAGCGGCTGCGTCTTCGCGGGACACCGTTGCCGTCGTTGCCGAGCCTGTTCATCGTGGTCGACGAGTTCTCCGAGCTGCTGAGCCAGAAACCCGACTTCGCCGAGCTGTTCGTCCAAATAGGACGGCTGGGACGATCGCTCGGGCTGCACCTGCTGCTGGCGTCGCAACGGCTCGACGAGGGCAGGTTACGTGGCCTGGAGGCGCATCTGTCCTATCGCATCGGCCTGCGGACCTTCTCCGCGCAGGAAAGCCGCACCGCGATCGGCGTCCCCGACGCCGTCGAGCTGCCGAGCGCGCCGGGCCACGGCTACCTGGCCACCGAGGCCAGCACGCTCACCCGGTTCCGTGCGAGCTACGTGTCCGGTGCCTACAACGGCGGCGCTGTCGCGGAAGGAACCGCGTTGCCCGGAGCCACCGAGGTGCGGCCGTTCCCGGCAGCGGAACTGCCGGTGCCGCCGCGGCTGGCGGCGGTGTTGCGGGACGCCGAACGGGACGCGGGCGCCGAGGACGAGGTCACGCAGGTCACCGTGCTGTCCGTTCTGGTCGACCAGATGGTCGGCAAAGGCGTTCCGGCACACCAGGTCTGGCTGCCCCCGCTCGGCACCTCGGACACCCTCGCCGAGCTGATGCCCGCGATGGATGTCCGGGCAGGGCGGGGGTTCGGGGCGTCGCCGGACAGCCCCGCGCTCGTCGTCCCCATCGGTGTCGTGGACCGGCCGTATCATCAGCGCCGCGATCCGTACACGCTCGATCTGTCCGGCGCGGGCGGGCACGTCGCCATCGTCGGCGGGCCGCAGTCCGGCAAGTCGACCATACTGCGCACACTGCTGGCCGGGCTCGCGTTGCGGCATACTCCCGCCGAGGTACAGCTCTACGCGCTCGACTTCTCCGGCACGCTGTTCGCCTTGTCCGGGCTGCCGCATGTCGGCGGGGTGGCCGGGCGTCAGGACGGCGAGATCGTGCACCGCATCGTCGCCGAGGTCGCCGCGGTCGTCGAAGAACGCGAAGCCCGGTTCCGTGAACTCGGCGTCGACGGGATGGCGAGCTACCGGCGGCTGCGCGCGTCCGGAGGAGCGCCGGACGACCGGTTCGGCGACGTGTTCCTCGTCGTCGACGGCTGGGCCGTGCTGCGCCAGGACTTCGAGGCCATGGAGGAGCAGATCCTCGGCCTGCTGGGGCAGGCGCTGACCTACGGCGTGCACCTGGTCGTCACCGGGAACCGCTGGCTCGACCTCCGGCTCGGGCTGCGGGACCTGATCGGTACCAAGGTCGAACTCAAGCTGGGCGACGCCTTGGATTCCGAAATGGACCGCAGGGTCCAGGAGACCGTGCCCAGGGACCGGCCGGGCCGCGGCGTCACCCGCGACCGGCTGCACTTCCTCGGCGCCGTTCCCCGTGTGGACGGCGTCCGCGGCGCCGACGACCTCGCGACCGGCGTCGCGGATCTCGTCGCGAAGGTGTCCGGACACTGGACCGGCGACCCCGCCCCTCCCGTGCGCTTGCTGCCACCGATGCTCGAGTACGTGTCACTGTCCCGTGTGGACGGACTGGCGATCGGGATCGAGGGACGCCGGCTCGAGCCCGTGATCCTGGATCGCCGGGCAGACCCTGGCCTGCTGCTGATCGGCGACTCCGAGTCGGGTAAGACATCCACCCTGCGCGCGATCGCCCGCCAGGTCATCGACCGCGCCGAACCCCGCCAGGACAAGGTGGTCCTGCTGGACTACCGGTTGACGCTGCTGGGCGAGTTCGAGGGCGAGACCGTCCTGGCGTATGCCGGCAACCACCAGCAGGCCACCGATGTCGTGGCTGGTCTCGTGGAAGGCTTCAAGAAACGCCTGCCAGGCCCGGAAGTGACGCCCGAGCAGCTCCGGGCGCGTACCTGGTGGACGGGCCCGGACGTGCACGTCGTCGTCGACGACTACGACCTCGTGGCCACCTCGGTGGGTAACCCGTTGCTGCCGCTCCTGGAGTTCCTGCCTCAGGCCCGCAGTGTCGGCCTGCACCTGTACGTCGCCCGCGCGGCCGGCGGCGCCGGCCGGGCCGTGCTCGACCCTCTGCTCGGCAGGTTGCGGGAACTCGGCTTCCCCACGATCCTGCTGAGCGCCCCGGCGGACGAAGGGATCCTGTTCGGTATCCGGCCCCGCCCGCAGCGCGCGGGCCGAGGCACCCTCGTCCACCGGCGCCTCGGCACCGTACCCGTCCAACTCGCCCGCCTGGACTCGGTCCACGATCAGCCCAAGGTCTGACGGCCTCACGAACTCGGTACGAACGTACCCGGATCCGTGGAAGGCGGGGTCTCGAACTCGTTCGGGTCGCGCTCCGGCACGGCTATTCCCTTACCGGTCGCGATGGAGCCGATGTTCTTGACGGACGCCGAATCGGGATCCCAGTAGGAACCGTGCGCGTCCTCGCCGTACTTGGCCGTGTTCGCCTCGAACACCTTCGCGCCGAAGGCATGGGTGGTCGGGTTGCCGCCGTGCGTCCCCACGCCCGCACCACCCAGGTACCGGACGCTGTCATCGGCCTCCGCACCCGCGTAGACGTGGCCGTGGAACTTCGGCGGGTAGTCGTTGACGGAGTTGATGCCCTTCCCGGCGCCGATGCTGCCGAGCAACACGATGTCGTCGGCCTGGAGGTTGTGGTCGTGAGCCGCGCGACTGACCACAACACTGCCGTAGCTGTGCCCGACCGCGGTGATGTGCGGCTGTTGCCCGGTGAGCGCCACATGCGTGGCCCGGAGGCCGGCTATGTCGTTGGCGAGGTTGGCCGCCCCCGTGCGGGCCTTGTCCTCGCTGTACAGGTCGTCGAGTCCGGTAGCGAGGTCGCGTTGTTTGTTCGGCGGGTCGTACCCGAACCAGGCGAGGGAAGCGGTCGGATGGTTCGGATCCGCGCTGTTCGCAGCGTCGTAGGTTTGACCAGCCTTCCAGGTCAGAGCACCGGCGGAGGCCGTGTCGGTGTCGATGCCCGGCACGGTGACGGCGATATTGCCCGCCTTGTCCACGTCGCCGATGGCGATGGCGTACTTGGCGTTGGACTTGCCGCCGTCGTGCGGGAAGGCATTGGGTTCGTAAGCGTACAACTGCACGGGCACCTTGCCGTGGTACCGGTCGGCCCCGGCTTGCAAGGCGGTCAGGATGTCCGCGGCGTTCTGCCGGGTCCGCGCGTCCGTGCTGTGCAGGTCCAGATTCAGTGCCACTCGGTTGGCCGCGTCCCGGTCAGCCGCCGGGACGCCGTTGAGGTTGCCGAGTTCCCGGTAGTTGTAGTTGATCGCGTACTGGCGTTGCTCCGGGGTCAGGCCCTTCCACCAAGCCGCCACCGTCTTGGGGTCACTGCCCTTGGGGGGCAGCGCCACCGGTGCCCTACCGCCCTCGTCCAGGCCGGCGGGCGCGACGAATCCCAGTTCGGACAACGCCTTGGTGTGGCCGGCGAGCAGGGTGTTGTAGCCCTGGAACACCTTGTCCACGGCTTGACCGCTCGCCTTGACCAGCGCGACGGCCTGGGCTTCCAGGCTCTTCGCGGCGGTGTCCGGGTCCGAGGTGCCGGGGTTCTTGTACGCGTTGGCCGCGATCGCGTCGATCTGCTGCTGGATCGGCCGGAGTTTGCCATCCAGGTCGCTGACAGTGGTCTTGGCGAAGTTCGTCGCGTTGGTGAGATCGTCGGCTATTCCGTCGAGCATGGTCGCGATCTTCGTCATCTTGGCCGCGCCCAGTTTCGCCTTCGTGTCGGCCACGTATCCGGCTTCGTCGTGCACGGGCGTACCGTCCACTTTGTAGCCACTGGCGGTGAGCCGGGATGCCTGACTGCTCAGTTCGCCTGCCAGCTTGGCGTCCCCGCCCGCCTTGGCGAAGTCGGCGGCGAGCGTGCTGATCTCGACGGGATTGCCGGCGGCGAGCTGGTCCCGCAGCTTCCACGGGTCCACGCCGGCTCGGGCCGCTAAGTCCTCATTGGACAGTGGCATGGTCGCCTCTCAAGGAGATTCGTCGTGTGCGCAGGGGGACACCTGCGGGTGCTTCATCGTCGGGGCACGGCGTCCCGGTGCGGGCCGGGCAGGCCGGGGGATTCCTGGGCGGGATCGTCGGCGTCCCGGCCGGTCCGGTCGTGGTAATGCGACGGCCGGCCGGGCGGACGCAACGTCTCGGGGTCCACGTTCCCGGTGTCCGTCGGAGGTCTGCCGGGAACCGGAGGATCGGGCAGGCTGTGCGGTGCCGACTGGACATCCTGATAATCGCCGGCCACGATCGCGGACACGTTGTACAAGGCCTCGCGGTTCTGATCCGTGAAGTAGTGACCGTGCGCGTCCCATGGCAGCGGTTCCGTCGTCTCCGCGCGGAATCGGTGTGCGCCGAATGACAAATCCGTCGGGTTCGCCCCGTGGGTATTGGCGCCGGTCGCCCGAAGCCCGCCGATCTGTGCGATCTTGTCGTGGGAGGCCGTACCCACGTATACGCGGTCCGGCGCGTCCGGGTGTATCTGCGCGGCGTTCGTTGTTCCCGCGCCGGCGCCGATGCTGCCGACCAGGACCACGTCGTCCTTCGCCGTGTAGGCGTGGTGATCCGAGCCCG
The DNA here is from genome assembly GCF_042739735.1 of Amycolatopsis sp. NPDC059027. Taxonomy (NCBI): domain Bacteria; kingdom Bacillati; phylum Actinomycetota; class Actinomycetes; order Pseudonocardiales; family Pseudonocardiaceae; genus Amycolatopsis; species Amycolatopsis sp. NPDC059027. Next base: position 91,263 of record NZ_JBHYIK010000004.1, read on the forward strand.
CGTGTCCGACCACGGTGCTGCCGTAGCTGTGCCCGACCACGGTCAGGTGTGGTTGGTTGCCGCCTCGGATGGCTCGCAGCCCGGCGAGGTCGTTCGCCAGATAGCCGCCGCCTTCGGTCGCCGGTCCTTCACTGACCACCGTGGGGTCGGGTGCCGCCGGCGGGATGTCGTAGCCGAACCATGCCAGCACGGCGGCGGACTTGCCGGGTGTCGCGTTCCTGGCCTCGCGATAGATGTTTCCGGCGTTGGTGACTCCGCCGGGTTCGCCGTTGGTGCTCGGAAGGGTGGTGGCGTTGTTGCTGATCCCGGGAACGTACACGGACGTGTTCGCGGCGGTGTCCAGGTCGCCGACGGAGATGGCGATCCGGCCCTTGCCGCCGAACTTCGACGGTTCGTACAGGTACAGCTGCGTCACGACGGGCTGGCCGGTGACCGGATCCCGATGGCCCGCCCCCTCGCGCAAGGCCGCGACGACCGCCTGGGCGTTGCGCCGGACGTCGGGGTTGTCGCTGTGCTGGTCCACCGAGAGCGCGACCCGGTTGGCCTTGTCACGGTCGGTCGCGGGAACGCCGTTGAGATTACCGATCTCGCGGTAGTTGTAGCTGATCGCGTACTGCCGTTGTTCCGGGGTCAGGCCTTTCCACCACGCCGCGACCGTCTTCGGGTCGGCGCCCTTGGGAGGCAGTGTCACCGGTGCGCCGCTGCCCTCGTCGAGTCCGCCTGGTGCGACGAATCCCAGGGCGGACAACGCTTTGTTGTGCGCGGCGAGCTGTTTGTCATAGGCCTGGTGGACCTTGTCGATGGCCTGTCCGCTCGTTTTGACGAGCGCGACGGCCTGCGCCAGCAGCGCTTTCGCCTGCGCGTCGGGGTTTGTCGTCCCGGGGTTCTTGTACGCAGTCGACGCGACCGCATCGTATTGCTGCTGGATCTTCTGCAGATTACCTTCCAGCGTGGTGACATTCGCCTTCGCGTAGTTCGTCGCGCTGGTCAGGTCGTCGGCGATCCCGTCCAGCATCGTGGCGATCTTCGTCAGGTTGCCCGCGCCCAGTTTGGTCTTCGTGCTCGCGACGAACCCTGCCTCGTCATGCACCGGCGTACTGTCCACTTTGTACCCGGAGGCGGTGAGCCGGGAAGCCTGCTGACCGAGTTCACCAGCCAGCTTGGCATTACCGCCCGCCTTCGCGAAATGGGCGGCCAGGTTGGTGATCTCGATCGGATCGCCGACGGCGAGCTGGTCGCGCAGCTTCCACGGGTCGATGCCCGCGCGCGCGGCAAGGTCCTCATTGGACAACGGCATGCTGTATCTCCTCTGGTGCTCCGACGCCGGGAAGTGATCGGCTCACATGCCGTCGGTGACCTGGCGGACGGTCGACTCGTTGCTGACGCTGGTCGTGTCCGCGGTGAGCTGCTCGCCCTGCTGCGCGGTCGAGTGGGCGCGGGACGCGAGGTGCGTGCGGTCCTCGGCGGCGGTCCGCGCGCCGTGGACGCCGGACGTCTGGGCGTGGGTCAGCGCACCGGCGATCGACCCGGCCGAGCCGACGTCGCCGAAGATGCTCCCGGAGATCTGCCCGGAACTCAGGGTCCGCGCGACGCCGTCGGCGGCCTCGCTCGCCGCGGTGTTCTGCCTCCCGCCGGTGTGCAGCTCGTCGCTGTCGTACTGGAATCCGCCGTTGGCCATCGTGGTCTCCCTTCGCTCCCTGCCCCGAGTCGGGCTGTCGGCGGGTTCGACGCCGGGTAGCGGCTCGCCGGTTCGGCGCGAGTGCTTACGGAGGTCTTACCTGCCGGTGCCGGGGATGCGGGCAGGGGTCACCGCATCCGGGGCGGAGCCAGCCTGCGCGGGCGGACTGGGCGCGATCCTTGAAGAAATCTTGAACGCGCCGGGCAGCAGGCGGGCAGCCAGGCCGGCTCAGAGTTCGGCGAGGAACGCCGCTGCCCGCGTCAGCCCCGGCCGGTACCCGCACCGCTCACACTGGGCGGCGGACAGCTCGGCGAACCGGCGGGCCGAGCCGGCGTCACCCAGCGCCAGCCCCGCGACGGCCGCGGCCAGCAGCGCCCGTGCTTCGAACACACCCAGCCGGTGCGTCCTGGCCAGGGAAAGGGCCCGCTCGGCATCCGCTGTGTCGTGGGTGTGCTCGGCGTACCGGACCAGCGTCAGCACCCGGCTCCGGGGATCCCTGGCCGAGTCGGCCGCGTCGTGAGCCTGGCGGAACAGCGCGGCCGCCCGTGGGGCATCACCGTCGTGCGCGGCGACTACAGCCAGTGCGCTGTATGCCTCGGCTTCGACGTCGCGGAAGCTCAGCAGCTCCGCGAGGGCCCGTGCCTGTTCGGCGGCACGCGCGGCTTCGGGAAGACGTCCCGCGGCCAGCAGTGTGCTGGTCAGGTTGGCCAGGACGTTCGCCTTCAGCGACCGGTTTCCCAGTTCGATCGTCAGCCCGATGGCCTGCTCGTGGTGGCCGACGGCTTCTTCGACATCGCCGAGCTGGGTCAGCGCGCTGCCGATATCGGTCAGCGCGTTCGCCTCGCGGTACTTCGCCGGTTCGGTGCGGATCTGCCGGAGTTCGGCCCGCAGATGAGGAAGCGCGGCGTTGAGCAGGCCCTGCCGTTCGTAGAGCGCGCCGAGGTTTCCGTGCGCGTTGCCCTCGATCGCCGGTTCCCCGATGGACGCCGCCAGCTCGATCGCCTCGTGCAGCGCGGCGACGGCCTCATCGGCCCGGTTCACCTTGGGCAGGACCCAGCCGAGCTGGGTGAGGACCAGGGCCTTCGCGGCCGCCCATCCCGTCCGGTCGGCGTGTTCCGCGGCGCGGGTGAACGTCCGGACGGCCTCCTCGTCCCGCAGCCGGACCCGGTACAGATAGCCCTGGGAGATCAGTGCCGACGTCGCCGCGCGGTCGTCGCCGGCGGCGTCGGCGGTATGGAAGGCGTGCTCGGTCAACCGTTGCCATTCCGCGTCGTTCCGCCGTGTCTGCAGATAGCCGCGCAGAAGGTCGCACAGCAGCCAGGTCAGCTCGTCACGGCCGAGCTTCGGTGCGGCCTCGGCCAGCCCCAGCAGGGCGACGCGCTCGGTGTCCAGCCAGGCGATGGCGGCGGCGTCGTCGGCGAAGTCCAGCGGCGTCACTGCCGCGCGAGGCGGTGGCAACGGCAGGCGGGCGAGCACCGGCGCGCCGATCGTGACCGCCCGCGCGGTGGTGCGCAGGAAGAACTCGGCGACCCGGTCGGCAGCGGCGGCGCGCTCGTCGGCGGAATCCTCGGCCAGCGCGCGTTCCTGCCCGAACTGGCGCATCAGGTCGTGGAAGGTGACCCGGCCGTGCGCGCCCGGCTGGAGCATGTGGGCGCTCACCAGCCGGTCGAGCGGGCGGCGCGCGGCCGCCGAGGTGAGGCCCGCCGCGGCCGCCGCGATCTCCAGGGTGGCGTCCGGCCCCGGGTGCAGGGACAACAGCCGGAACAACCGGCGCTGCTCCGGGTCGAGGCGCTGGTAGGACAACTCGAACGCGCTCCGCACGGTGGCTTCGGCGTCTCCGGTTTCCAGCGCGGCCAACGGCGTCTCGGTACGGAGTTCGCCGACGAAGTCCCCGATGTCGCACGCGGGATCGTCCAAGAGGTTCGCCACCGCGATCCGCAGCGCGAGCGGGAGGCCACCGCAGAGCCGGACCAACTCGCCGGCCGCGGCGGAATCCGCGCTCCGGCCGGGGCCGATCCCGCGAGCGAGTACCGCGAGCGCTTCGTCACGCGGCAGGCTGTCCAGCCGCAGCCGTCGCGCACCCTCGTCGACGAGCAGCCCGGAAAGCCGGTCGCGGCTGGTGACGATCACCGCGCTTCCCGGCCGTCCCGGCAGCAGCGGGCGGACCTGCTCGGCGCTGCCCGCGTTGTCCAGCAGTACCAGCACACGCCGCTCGGCGAGCAGCGAGCGGTAGAGCGCCGCGGCGTCGTGCTCGTCGACCGGGATCTGCTCGGGTAGCACGCCCAGCGCCCGCAGGAACGCCCACAACACGTCGATCGACCGCAGCGGCGGGGTCTTCGCATACCCCCGCAGGTTGACATACAGCTGTCCGTCCGGGAACCGCGTGGCGACCCGGTGGCTCCACGTGAGCGCCAGCGCGGTCTTGCCGACCCCCGGCGTGCCGGTGACCAGGAGGATGCCGGGCGCCTGCTCCCCGGCGTCCGGGAGCAACGCGTCGAGCCGGGCCAGTTCCGGTGCCCGGCCGACGAACCCGGCGGGCGCCGCGGGAAGCTGCGCCGGTACCGGCATGGTCGGTCGTGGCGCCGCGGTCGGTTCCAGCGCCTTCCGGTACGCCTCCAGCAGCGCGGGCCCGGGCCCGGTGCCGAGTTCGTCGGCGAGCCGGCGCACGACGGCCTGGTAGCACTCGGCCGCTTCGGTGCTCTGGCCGGTTTCGGTGAGCGCCAGCACGAGTTGCGCGGTCAGTGCCTCGGCGAGCGGGTATGCCGGGATCAGCGGGCGGAGCCGCGCGATGACCTCCTCCGCGCCGTCCTCGGCCCGCCGCAGCGTCGCCCATTCGGTGAGCAGGCTGAGCCGCTGGCGACGCAGATGGTTCCGCGTCCGCTCGACCCAGTCCCCGGCGAGACCGTCGAGTGGCTCGCCCCGCCACAGATCGAGTGCCTGCCGCAGGGCCTCGGTTCGGCGCGGCGCGGGCAGTCGCTCCGCCTTGCCGAGCAGCGCGGCCGCCCGCCGGACGTCGACCTCGGCCTCCCCGAGGTCGATCTGGTAGCCGCCCGCGTGCCGCCGGATCTTGACACCGCTGCGCTGCAGTGCCTTCCGCAGCCGTGCCAGGTAGCTGTACAGGGTGTTGCGAGCCTCGTCGGGTGGCATGTCACCCCAGACGCGGTCGATGAGTGTGCTCGCGGAGATCTGCGGCTCGGCCGAGATGAGCAGGACCGCGAGCACACAACGCTGTTTCGCCGGGCCGAGGTCGAGCTGGACCTCACCGACCTTGGCCGTCACCGGGCCGAGCAGGCGGAATTCGACGTCAGTGGGCAAGGATCCGGCCACCCTCGCGCGCCAGTTCGGTCCGCAGTGCCGGGGCGGGGGAGCGGGCCATCACGTAACCGGTTTCCCGGAGCAACTGTTCGGCCTTGCCGAAGCACTGGTCCGCCGCAGGGACATCACCCGCGGTGATGGCCGCGCCGGTCATGGCGAGCAGCGTGCGCGCCTCCAGGCCGCGGAATCCGTTGGCGCGGTTGATTTTGAGCGCCTGGGCGAGATCGTCCGCTTCGCGGGTGTGCTCGGCGAGGCGGGTCGCGGCTTCGGCGAGCGTGCGGGGATCGCCCGCGGTGCGCCCGGCCGCCACGGCGCGGGCGTGCAGCCTCGCGGCCCGGTCCCGCTGTCCCGCCCATCCGGCGATCGTCGCGAGGACGCTCGTCGCCGCCGCGATCATGCGGTGGGTCTTGGTTTCGACGGCGATCGCGAGCGCCCGTCCGGCCTCTTCGGTGGCGTCCGCGGCACGCCCGGCCGCGAGGTGGGCCGACGCCAGGTTGATCCGGCAACCCGCCTCGTGCACGGGATTCCCGATCCGGCGAGCGAGGGCGAGGCCGTGCGACGCGTGTTCGACGGCCTTGTCCGCGTGGCCGAGTTCGAGGACCACCAGCGCGAGCGTGGTGAGCACCTGGGACTCCTGGAATGCGTCGCCGAGCTCGCGGCACAACGCGAGACAAGGGGTGAGATGGCGTTCGGCGTCGCCCAGCGCGCCGAGCTCCCGGCAGACGTCACCGAGCTGGTTGCGCGCCTCGCATTCGATGGCGGCGTCGTGGGACCGCCGCGCGAGCTTTACCGCGTGCTCGAGGCAGTCGACGCTGTCCTGGGGCTGACGGAGCTTGTGATACACGGCGCCGAGCTGGACCAGGATCGCGGCCTCGGCGATCGGCCACGTGGCCTGTTTCGCGGCCGTCAGCGCGTTGGTCAGGCTGAGCAGGGCCTCGGGAGTGTTGCCGCCGACGCGCAGCAGTGCTCCCTGCGACAGGTACGCGACCGCCTGCGCCCGATGGCCCCCGTGCCGCCGCGCGGCGGACACCCCGGCCCGGGTGACCGTCCGCCATGCCAGGTAGTGGGCTCGGCGATGGAGAAAGCCGCGTAGCAGGTCGGACAGTAGCCACGTCGTGGCGGGTCGCCCTTCCCAGTCGGCGGTCTCGGCGAAGGCCACGAGCGTGACGAGTTCGGTGTCCAGCCAGCGTTCCGCGTCCGCGGGGCCGGTGAACGTCCGGGGCGCCGGTCCGGCCGGCAGCGGGAGCCGCGGCGAGACGGGCGCGGCGAGCCGTACGGCGGCGTCGGCGGTCCGGACGTAGTGATCGGCGAGGCGGGCCGCCGCCATCCTTCTGTCTACATAGGACTCCTCGGCGCGGAGGCACTCCTCGGCGTAATACCGGAGCAGGTCGTGGAAGGCGTACCGTGTCGCCGTGCGCTGCTCGACGAGGCTCGCGGACGCGAGCGCGCGCATCGCGCGTTTCGCCTCGCCGGGGGAGAGATCCGCGAGCGCGCAGGCCGCCTCCACGGTGAAGTCCGGACCGGGATGCAGGCCCAGCAAGCGGAAAACCCGCTTCGCCGCCGGGGGAAGACGTCGGTAGGAGGAGGCGAACGTGGCCCGGATCGTGGTGTCCGGATCCTCGCGTTCCAGTACCGCCAACGGATTTCCCGCCCGCAGCTCCTCCGCGTACGGTGTGAGCCCGAGGCCGGGATGCTCCAGCAGATGCGCCGCGACGATCCGGAGTGCCAGCGGGAAGTTGCCGCATCGCTTGGCGAGCGTCGCCGCGGCGGCGGGCTCGGCTGCGACCCTGGCGTCGCCGAGCACGCGGGCGAGCAGGGCGACCGCGTCGTCATCGGTCAGCGGTCCCACGACGATTCGGTGCGCGCCGATCTCGGCGACGAGATCGCCGAGCCGATGGCGGCTGGTGACCACCGCGAGATTGCCGGGGCCACTGGGCAGCAGGGAGCGCAGCTGGTCGGTGTCGGCGGCGTTGTCGAGCACGACGAGCGTCCTGCGGGTGGCGAGCAACGAACGGTAGAGCGCGGACGCGCTGTCCTCGTCCAGCGGGACGTCGTCCGGGACGACGCCGAGCGCGTGCAGGAACGTGGTCAGCACGGTGATCGCCGGCAGCGGCTCGCCGTACGCGTGGCCGCGGAGATTCACGTACAGCTGCCCGTCCGGGAACCGCGCGGCGATCCGGTGTGCCCATGCCACGGCGAGCGCCGTCTTTCCCGCCCCGCCGGTGCCTGACAGCAACAGTGCGGTCCCTCCTTCTTCGGCGAGCGCGTCGAGACGGGCGAACTCGGCGTCCCGTCCGGCGAAGCCGCTCGGCGCGGCGGGCAATGGGGAGGGCGACGGCGGCTTCTTGGTCCGGGCGACGGGCGACGGCCGCTCCGCGCCGCGCAGCAGCTCACGATGGACCGCGCTCAGCGGGGCACCCGGCGAGACGTCCAGCTCTGCGCGGAGCCGGAGGCGTTTGGCCTCGAAGTACTCGAGTGCCTCCGCGGTCCGGCCCTCGGCGTGCAGTGCTCGCATGAGCAGGGCGATCAGGGACTCCGCGTGCGGGTAGTCCTCGAGTGCGGCGCCGAGCCGGTCGACGACCACACCGGAGCGGCCGAGGCCGAGGTTCGCGGACGCCCAGTCGCCCAGCACCGCGACATGGCGGCTGTGCAGCTCGGCGCGGACCGACTCGGCCCAGTCTCCCGGCAGGCCGTGCAACGGCTCACCGCGCCATTCTGCGACGGCGGTCTCCAGTTCTCGCGCGGCCTCAGGCGGTGGAAGATCCCGTGCGCGGCCGACGGCCGCCGCAAACCGATGCAGGTCCACACGATCGGGTGGAACGTGCAGAGTGTAGCCGCAGCGCGTCCTGCTCAGCTCGACCGCGCAGTCCCGCAGGAGCCCGCGGAGCCGGGTGACATAGCTGTACAGCGCGTTCCGCACTTCGCCGGGCGGATCGGTGCCCCAGACCCGCCCGACCAGCACATCGGTCGCCACCTCCCGGCCCGCTCGCATCAGCAGCACGGCCAGCACACAGCGTTGCTTCGCCGGCCCGAGATCGAGCCGCACATCACCGTCGCGTAGTTCGACGGGCCCCAACAACCGGAAATCCACGGTTTCCTCCCCCGACCCCTCGGCCCCCATGCCGTGTCCAGAACGCTGGTTAGGCCATTCAGCTTCCATCATGCGCCCGGCAGGCTCAAGGTTCCTTCAAGGTTCCCGACAAGTCGAACACCGCACCCTCGGCACATCGACGGCGGAAGCCTGCCCACGCCGAGTGTGGGTGAACGTTCCCGGCGTTCCGTCGGGTCCGGACCGCCGGTAAGCGCTCCGTAAGGAGTTGCGCAGAACCGCCCGGAACGGACCGGCGTCGAACCTCTCGACCGCCCCGGAGCGGGGCGGCGAACCGGAAGGGAGAACCGACCATGACCGGTCCCATGATCGATATGGCCCAGGTGCAGGCGGCCGAGCGCGTGGTCGCCGACGCGGTGAGCCAGATGGAGGGCGTGACCAAGAGGATCCTCGCGCAGGCGGGCCTCAGCGAAGCCGCGATGAAGGCGCCCGCCGGCCAGATCACCTCGACCACGTTCCACGACCTCGGCGGCGGCGGGCGGGCGCTGGCCGAAACGCTCAACCAGTTGCACGTCGACCTCGGCAAGCTGCGCCAGGTGGCCGCTCGCGGTTCGGACGACGCCTCGGCCGCCGCGTCGCAGGGCACCGTCGGCGGCACCGGTTCGGACGTCGCCGCGGGCATGGCCTGACCACCACATCTTCAGCGAAAGGGAACTGACATGACCGACCACGGCAGCAGGATCGAGTTCCGCGTCGAGGACATCCACCAGATCGCCACCAGTACCCGGGCACACCAGGCCGAGTGGGACAACATCTGGAACACCGTCAAGACCCGCCTCTCCGGCGTGGTCTCCCAGGCGCTCGACGCGGCGACCGGCTCGTCGCTCGAGGAACGCAGCGCCGAGTACCACCGCAAGACCCAGGTCTACAACCAGCAGTTGCAGGCCCAGCAGCACGCTGTCGGCCGCGTCGGGGACATCGCCGAGGAGACCAATGTCAGCATGCAGAACACGATCCGTAAGCACTAGCCATGGCTGCCGACGACGTCGTCCTCGACCCGGCGGACTGGGACTCCTACGCCGGTCGGCTGCGCGCGAACAACAACGCCGCGCAACTGGTCGAGCAACTGCAGGCCGCGCTCGTCCCGGAATCGGTGTTCGGCACTGTCGCCGGGGGCGCCGCGGCAGCCGCACGGCTGCGGGGCGCGATCGCCGAAACCGTGCGTGAGCTCCAGGCGATCGGGGTGAACATCGAGGAACTGGCCAGCAACGCCATCGCCGCAGGGAAGATCGCCCAGCGCGGCGCGTTGTCCACCGAACAGCAGGCGCGTGCCGCGAAGGCGCACCGGCTGGACGTGGAGAGCGGACCGGGGAGGTAGAAAAGCTATGTCTGGCAACGACTTCGACGCGCTATACGCCCAGATCACCAGCGCGGCGCCGGGGGAGCTGATGGCGGCGGCCGCGGCGTGGCGCGGGTTCGCCGTGGCCTGCCACGCCCAGGCCGCCAAGGCGGGCCACACCGCGAGCGAGATCGGCCGGACCCCGACAGCGCCGTACCAGGCCGCGGTCGACCGGCTCACCCCGATCGGCCGCCGGGTCGACGCCCTCGCCGCCCGCGCGCAGAGCGTGTCGTCCCAGCTGGCCGCCGCGGGGGAGGTCGGCGCGCAGGCACTGATGGAAGCGCAGGTGCAGAAGGCCAAGGTCGACGCTGCGCGGACCGCGCAGGCGAACGCGTCACGGGAGGCGGGCGGAGGCGACACCGGGGTACACCCGAACGGCGCCGCCGGACTGGGAACCAACGCCCCGCTGCGGGCACAGGCCATGGCCGAGCAGGAAGGAGCCGCGGCACTGCAGATCCAGGTGGACCGCGTCGCCAAGGCCTACAACGCGTTCCAACCGGCGACGACGCCTGCTCCGGACACCGGGGGCGGAGGAGATGCGGGCGGAGCCACCGACGGCGGAGGAGCGGGCGGCGGTTCCTCCCGAACCAGCACGTCGACGTCCGCCTCCGCACCTCCGCCGGCATCGCCCCCGGCACACGGCTCGCCGCCGGGGGACTTCGACGGCTGGGTCCGGGATCCGCGCACCGGCTACTTGATCGACCCGGTGAGCGGCCAGGAGTACAGCCCCCAGGACGCCCGCTATGTCGACCCGGTGACCGGTAAGCCGTTCGGGGACGTCGACCGGTACGCCTCCCGGCTGGAAGGACTCTCCGGCGGGGCACCGCTCACGGGCGGAGTTCCGTTGGCGGGCGGGGCCTCCCGGGCGCCACTGTTCGGTGGCGGCGTCCCGCCGAGCCTCGACCCGGCGAACCCCGCCGCGGCACAGCTGCAGCAGGCCGCGGCGCAGGCCATGGCCGCCAAGGCCGCCGCGGCTCGGGGTTTCGCGGCCGCGATGGGAGGCCAGCAGCAACACCCGCCTTTCGTCCCGCACGGTGGCGGGGCCGCGCGCGGCGCCCGGCGCGCGCCGCGAAGCGGCACGCCGGCGAAGGAACCACGGTCCGTGTGGGGCGGTCATCCGGTCGCGAACCGCCGTGCGGACAAGGAGAAAAGGGGCGACCCCGACGACGAGCGTCATCGGGCCGGTGCCGACGACGACGTCTGGGCCGACAACACCCGGCTCCCGACCGGCCTGCTCGACAACGAGCGATAACCGCAGTCCACAAAGGATATATTCGCGCCACGCCGCTCCGTGAATGCCATATTAGGCCTCTCCATTCTGCAGTTGTTGGCCAGGTGAGATCGACTGGGCCGGTGGTGGTCGTGGTGTAGCGGTATTGCCGAGCGGGCATCGGCTGGGCCGGAAACGCGGTGGAGCCCCCGGATGTTGATCAATCCGTGGCTCAAGAAGCGTCCAAGGGCTCCGCTTTCACTGTCACGCGCGACATTGACCCATCGTCGCGGCCTTGCCCGCCATGATCGGGGGAACACCTTAACCGCCGCCCCGGACGTCGCAGAGCTCCGCCACGACACCGGCCCGGTTACCCGGGTGGGGCGTCAGGGCAGGGTCGCGGTGTCCACCGCCTGGATCTGGCGGGACCCGAAGTCGGTGACCAGGAGGGTGCTCCCGTCCGGGCTGAGGGCGAACTCGCGGGGGAACGCGCCGGTGGGGACGCGCCCGAGGGCGGGTTTGCCGCCGAGCGCGGCGCGGGTGTCCACGACGGTCAGCCCGGTGCTCGCGCCGGGCGCGGCGAAGCGGTTGGAGTCGGCGGTGACGATCCGGCCGCCGTCCCGGGCGAAGGCGAGCCCAACCGGGGCGGTGCCGACCTGGACCGAGGTCAGCAGCGCCTGGCCGGGGGCGGTGACCAGCGCCGCGGCGTCGAAGGCGAGCAGGGCGTTGCTCTGCCGCGCGGTGACCCACACCGTCTTCCCGTCGGGCGCGGCGGCGACACGCACCGGGTTGCAGCCCGCGGGCACGTTCCGCAGCACGGAATTGCCGGGATTCGTTTCCAGGGTGGCGAGATCGAGCACGCTGAGCTGTCCCTGCCCGCCGTCGGGCGCGACCTGGCTGGTCGCGTACAGCCGACGCCCGTCGGAGGAAAGCGCGGTGCCGACCACGGCCTTGCCCAGTGCGACCGCGCCGACGACCGCGCCGGGGCCGAACCCGGTGTCGAGCGCCTTGCGCAGATCGAAGACCTCGATGGCGCCTCGACCGCCGGTTTGGGTGTTCCCGTACTCCTGGCTGACGAAGGCGTACCGGTCGTCGGGGGAGACGGTCACCTCGATCGCGCTGGTCCCGGCCGTGCCGGTGAGCGTGCCCAGCGCCGCGTCCGGCTGACCGGCCGCGGCCTTGGCCGCGTCCAGCACGATCGCGCCGCTGCCCGTGGCGACGAGCAGGGTGCGGCCGTCGTGCGTCAGCGTGAGCCCGGTGGCGCCTTCCTTGCCGAGACCGGCGGACGGGAGTGGGGTCGTCCGCGTCAGCCGGGGCGGGAAGGCGCCCGTGTCGAGCACGCCGAGCTGGGTGCCGAGGGCGACGAACGCCGTGTGGCCGGACGGCGCGTAGGCCAGCCCGAACGGGTTGGCGGGGACGGTCAGGCTCGCCGCGCGGACGCCGTCGAGCGTTCGCTGCGGTGGTGCGGTGGTCTGGCACCCCGGCGCGGTCGCGGAAATTCCCGTGACCGCGGTGGTCGTGCTGCCGGACGCGGCGGCGCATCCGCCGGTCAGCGTGGCCGCCGCGACGATCGCCGCGGCCCCGAAAGACCACAGCCGACGATGATTAATGCCGTTCACGGGAATTCTCCGATCACACGTTTCGATGCGGGGTGAAAGCCGCGGATGCGGCGCCGAGATTACCGGATCCGGCGGGAAACGTGCTGGAAAAAGGGCGTAATGGGAAATCGTCCGCGTTATTCGGCTTTTGTGCGGTTCGGTTTCGCCGTCGAGGTGTGGTGAATTAGGCAGGCGTCTAGGTAGTTCTACCGATGCTCGTGAACGTTCCGCCCGGTTCTGGCGTCGGGAACGCTTACGAGTCCTTGGCCTCGGGCGCGGTGATGACGTCGAGGACTTCGTCCGCGATGCGGGCCGCGCTCGCGCGGTAGCGTTCGTTCAGCCGGTGGAAGAGCCGTTCGGCGCGGATGGCGGGCCAGTCGGCGGCCAGGTGTTCCGCGGGCAGGTGCGGGTCCTGGCGCACCAGGTCGAGCCAGCCGGTGTGCAGGAGCAGTTGCCGCGCCAGGTCGTCGGTGGCCGAGGGGAACGGCCGCCGGATGTCCCATTGGTCCAGGAATGCACGGTAGCGCGCGGCGATGGCTTCGGTGTCGAACGCCTTCGCGACCAGTTCGGCGGACTCGGTCGGCTTGGCGTGCTGGGCGGTGAACACGGTGACGTTGCCCGCGAGTCCGAGGTCGTCGACGATCGCGGCGACGTCCTTGATCCCCGGCGCGATCCACAATCCGTTCTGCAGCATGCCGAAGCCGGCCCAGAGCAGCTGGGAACGCAGATCGTGCCGCTCGTTTCGCCGGGTGTCGGGCAGCGAGAAGCCGACCAGGGTCCAGTTGCCGTCCCAGTGCCGGTTGACCGCGCCGGTGTCGTGGATCCGCCGTTCCCCGTCGAGGAGCACTTCGGTGGCGCGGGCGGTCAGCCCGAAGTAGGCACGACGGCCTTCGCGGTGCCGGGTCAGCAGTCCGCGGGTGGTCATCCGGGTGAGTGTCGAGCGGACGGCGTCTTCGGACACGCCGACGCGGCCGAGCACATCGATGACGCTGCCGGAGTAGACGGCCGTGCCCCGCCCGAGCACGTAGAGCCCGAGGAAGTTGAGCATCACGGACTGGGGGCGGGCCAGGTGGCCCGGTGTGGAGTCGTCGACGTGGCTGGCTGTCACGGCCTCAGCCTAATCGGCCATCGAACGTTGGGCATCATCTTGACGGCCGTCACTATTTCGCCCTACTTTGAGCTGGCGAGGCAAGCGGAGAAAGGACATCGCATGGATCTGGCGGGGAAAGTCGCCATCGTCACCGGCGCGGGCCGTGGGCTCGGCCGGGCCTACGCCGAGGCACTCGCGGCCGCGGGTGCGGCCGTGGTGGTCAACGACGTGGACGCCGACGCGGCCGGGCGGGTGGCCGACGCGATCACCGCCGCCGGTGGTGAGGCGGTGCCGGTGGCCGCGCCGGTCGGCCGCGCCGAGGTCGCCGATCGGCTGGTGTCGGCCGCGGTCGAGCGGTTCGGGCGGCTCGACGTGCTGGTGACCAACGCGGGCATCCTGCGGGACAGGGTGCTGTGGAAGATGAGCGACGAGGAGTTCGACGCCGTCGTCGACGTCCACCTGCGCGGCACGTTCACCTGCGCCCGCGCGGCCGCGGTGCGCATGCGCGAACAGGGCACGGGCGGCCGCCTGATCCTGATCTCCTCACCCGCCGGACAGCGCGGGAACTTCGGCCAGACCAACTACGCCGCCGCGAAGGCGGGGATCGTGGCGATGGCCCGCACCTGGGCGCTGGAACTGGCCAAGGCCGGGATCGCGGTGAACGCCGTCGTGCCGGTGGCCGCCACCGAGATGACCAAGACCATCCCCGCGTTCGCGCCGGTCATCGCCGATTCCGAGCGGACGGGGCAGCCCTTCCCGGACTGGCTGCGCAAGGGCGAAGGCCTGGGCACGGTCGAGGACGTCGCGTCCTTGATCGTCTTCCTCGCCTCGGATGCGTCCGCCGGGGTGACCGGGCAGGCCATCGGGATCGGCGGGGACAAACTGGCGTTGTGGGCGCATCCCCAGGAGAAGGCCACGGCCTACGCCGACGGTGGCTGGAGCGCGGACGCGATCGCCGAGTCCTGGCAGACCGGGGTCGGCGCCGAGCCGGAAACCTACGGCATCCCGGCGCCTACGGCGGCGGGGGCCTGAGATGACGATCGACGTCGGGGACCTGGTCGCGATCGACGTGCACACCCACGCCGAGATCTCCGAGGACGGCCACGGATCGCTGAGCCCCGAGCTGATCGAGGCGTCGGCGAAGTACTTTACTAATCCGGCCAAAAGTAGGCCGACCCCCACGCAGCACGTAACCGTTGCTACGAAGTCATTCGGCCGTGACTGTGGTCGGATTAGTAATGATCGGCACAGCAGGGCAGGGGAGCACCGGCAGCCGACGATCCCGGAAATGGCCGCCTACTACCGCGAACGCCGGATGGCCGCCGTCGTGTTCACTGTGGACGCCGAACACGCCACCGGACATCCGCGCATCGCCAACGAGGAGGTCGCGCGCAGCTGTGCCGAACACCCCGACGTACTCATCCCGTTCGCCAGCGTCGATCCGTGGAAGGGCAAGGCCGGTGCGCGCGAAGCACGTCGGCTGGTGACCGAACACGGTGTGCGCGGCTTCAAGTTCCACCCGAGCATCCAGGGATTCGCGCCCAACGACCCGGTGGCCTATCCGCTGTACGAGGTGATCGAGGAGCTGGGTGTTCCCGCGCTGTTCCACAGTGGACAGACCGGGATCGGCGCCGGGGTACCGGGTGGCGGCGGGATCCGGCTGAAGTACTCGAATCCGATGCTCGTCGACGACGTCGCCGTCGACTTCCCCGAACTGCGGATCATCCTGGCGCACCCGTCCTTCCCCTGGCAGGACGAGGCATTGGCGGTCGCCACCCACAAGCCGTACGTCCACATCGACCTGTCCGGATGGTCGCCGAAGTACTTCCCGCCGCAGCTGGTGCGTTACGCCAATTCGCTGCTACAGGACAAGGTGCTGTTCGGTTCGGACTATCCGGTGCTCACTCCGGACCGGTGGCTCGCAGACTTCGCCGAACTGGACATCAAGCCCGAAGTCCGTCCCAAGATCCTCAAGACGAACGCGGCCCGGCTTCTCGGCCTGACGAAAGAGGGAGAACGCCCATGACCATCACCGTCCAAGGCATCGAGGAACTTTCCGCACTTCCCGGGCGCGATCTCGGGCACACGGACTGGATGGCGATCACCCAGGACCGTGTCGACACCTTCGCCGACGCCACCGACGACCACCAGTGGATCCACGTCGATCCCGTGCGGGCCAAGGCCGGGCCGTTCGGCGGCACCATTGCGCACGGGTACCTGACCCTGTCGCTGCTGATCCCGCTGTTCGGCGAACTGCTCGACATCGCCGGTGTGCGCATGAGCGTCAACTACGGCCTGGAGAAGGTGCGGTTCCCGAACCCGGTGCGCGTCGGCGACAAGATCCGGCTGGCGGGCAAGGTCGCCTCGGTCGAGCCGGTCCCCGGTGACGGCGTGCAGATGTCGCTCGACTTCACCGTCGAGATCGACGGCGCCGCGAAACCCGCCTGTGTCGCCCGCGCGGTCTACCGCCACTACGCCTGAACCGGACGAGGAGAACGCAGATGACTTCCCGTATCCTCCTCACCTGCGCCGCGGCGGCGACGCTCGTGCTGTCCGCCGCCGCACCGGCGACGGCCGCGGATCACGGCCACTATGAGGGAAAGCTCGCCGACGGCGCGGCCTGGATGATGGACGTGCCGCGGAACTGGAACGGCACCGTGCTGCTCTACAGCCACGGCTACCGCCCGGCGGGGGCGCCCAACGTCGCCGAGGACGCCCCGAGCACCGCGGTCGCCGGCGTGGCGCTCGAACAGGGTTACGCGCTCATCGGCTCGTCCTACGCGAGCACCGGATGGGCCGTCGAACAGGCCGTGCCCGACCAGCTGTCCACTTTGGACGTGTTCACCGCGCGCTTCGGTGCGGCCCGGCGGACGATCGCCTGGGGCACATCCTACGGCGGCCTGGTCACCACGGCCATCGCCGAACGTCATCCGGAGCGGATCGACGGTTCGCTCGCGATGTGCGGGCTGGTGCACGGCGGCGTCGCCAACTGGAACAGCACCCTCGACGCCGCGTACGCGGTGAAAACCCTGCTGGCGCCTGACACTTCGGTGCCGTTGACCGGACTCGGCGACCAGGCGACCGCCACCAAGGCCGCCGCCACGATGACCGGTGTGGTGAACACCGCCCAGAACACCTCGCAGGGCAGGGCACGGCTCGCGCTGGCCGCCGCGCTGCACAACATCCCCGGCTACAACGACCCCGGCCAGCCCCGGCCTGCCGAGCACGACTGGCCTGCGCAGCAACAAAACCAATACCAAGCTTTCACCCGGTTCTTCACGGCGGCGATGAACTGGCGCCAGGAGGCCGAAACCCGGGCCGGGGGAAACATGTCCTGGAACACCGGCGTCGACTACAGCCGGATGCTGTCCCGTTCGCCCTACTCGACCGAGGTCGAGGCCCTCTACAAGGCTGCGGGTCTTTCGCTGCGCGGCGATCTCGACACACTGGCGAACAGCCCGCGGATCAGCGCCGACCCACACGCTGTCGCCTATATGAAGCGCAACGTGGCCTTCACCGGAAAGCTGGTCAAGCCGCAGCTGGACATCCACACCACCGGTGACGGCCTGGTGCCGGTGCAGGCGGAGAGTGCCTACCACGACGCCGTCGCCGAGGCTGGGTCGTCCCGGCTGCTGCGTCAGTCCTATGTGGACCGCGCGGGGCACTGCACGTTCACCGCCGGGGAGCAGCTGGCCGCGCTGCACACGGTGGAGGACCGGGTCGGTACCGGAAAATGGGGTGACACCGGTCCCGCCGCGATGAATGCCAGGGCCACGGCGGCTCAGCCCGGCGCCGCACACGCCTACGTCCGCTACCGGCCCGCTCCCTACCCGCGTCCCTTCGACCTCGCCAATGCCCAGCGTTAGTCCACTTTGGTCCCACCCGCGACGAAGAGGGTTCCGGCCATGTCCGATCGCAGATCCACGCAACTTCGCCGCGCTGTCGCGTCGAGCTTCCTCGGCAGCGTGATCGAGTACTACGATTTCCTGCTCTACGCAACGGCTTCCGCCCTGGTGTTCGGCAAGGTCTTCTTCACCGGCCTCGACTCGTGGGTGGCGACCATCGCCAGCCTCGGAACGTTCACCACCGGTTACCTGGCCCGGCCGCTCGGCGGCCTGATCTTCGGGCACTTCGGTGACCGGGTGGGGCGTAAGCGCATGCTGGTGCTGACGATGGTGCTGATGGGGGCTGCCAGTTTCCTGATCGGGCTGCTGCCGACGTACCGGCAGGTCGGCGCGTGGGCACCGGTCGGTCTGGTGCTGCTCCGGGTGCTGCAGGGGGTGGCCGTCGGCGGCGAGTGGGGCGGCGCCGTGCTGATGTCCGCGGAGCACGCCACCTCCCGGCGGGGCCTGTGGGCCGGCTTCACCAACGCCGGCGCGCCCTGCGGCATGCTGCTGTCCACGGCGGCGCTGACCGGAACCGCCGCCGCGGTCGGCGAGTCGGCCTTCCTTGCCTGGGGCTGGCGCGTTCCGTTCCTGCTCAGCATCGCACTGCTGGTCACCGGACTGTTCGTCCGGCTGAAGGTCGAGGAACCTCCGGTGTTCCGGGCGGCGAAACACGACCTGCGCGGCCCACCCCTGCTCGAGGTGCTGCGCAGACATCCGCGTCCGCTCCTGCTCGGCATCGGCACCGGGCTCGCGGCCTTCGTCGCCCAGGCCACGCTGACCACCTACGTGCTCGCCTACGGCGTTCAGGTCGGCTTCACCCGGCAGACCGTGCTCAACAGCATCACGATCTCCTCGGCGTTCGCCGTCGTCGGCATCATCGCGTGGTCGGCGCTGTCCGACCGGATCGGCAGACGGCCGGTCGTGCTGGCCGGGGCGTGCGCGATGGCGGTCTTCAGTTTCGTGCTGTTCCCGTTGGTGGACAGCGGTAGCAGCGCGTTGCTCGTCCTCGCGCTGGTGCTCGGGCAGGGCGTGGTGCACCCGATGATGTTCGGCCCGCTGGCCGCCCTGTACACCGAGCTGTTCAGCACCCGGTCCCGGTACACCGGCGTCTCGCTCGGCTATCAGCTCGCCAGCCTCGGCGGGGGACTGGCGCCGCTGTTGTTCGCGCAGCTACGGAACACCGGCGCGATATCCGCCACGATCACC
The DNA here is from genome assembly GCF_042739735.1 of Amycolatopsis sp. NPDC059027. Taxonomy (NCBI): domain Bacteria; kingdom Bacillati; phylum Actinomycetota; class Actinomycetes; order Pseudonocardiales; family Pseudonocardiaceae; genus Amycolatopsis; species Amycolatopsis sp. NPDC059027. The sequence continues at coordinate 109,695 of NZ_JBHYIK010000004.1, forward strand.
GCGTTCTGCGTCCTGGCCGCGGGGTGCGTGCTGTCGTTGCGGGAAACCAGCCGTCAGGATCTGAGTGCCGTGGAAACCACGCCGGAGAAAGAGGGAACGCACTGATGCGCAACGAAGGCCTGGGCGGCTGGCCCGTCCGGCGGGCACTCATGACCCCCGGCCGCACCGCGTTCGTGTTCGGCGGCGGCGCGTTCACCTACGCGGAGTTCGCCGGCCGCACCGCCCGGCTCGCCTCCCGGTTGCGGGCGGCAGGTGTCGAGCCGGGGACCAGGGTCGCGTATCTGGGCCCGAACCACCTCGCGCTCGTCGAGACGATGTTCGCCACCCACCGGCTCGGCGGCGTCTTCGTCCCGCTGAACTTCCGGCTCACCGCGCCGGAAATCGCCTACCAGCTCGACGACTCCGGTCCGGCCGTGCTGGTCTACGGGCCGGAATGTGCTGCCACGGTGCGAGGAATCGACGAGCACCCGGCCCAGGTCGTCGCGCTCGCCGGACCCGCAGTCGGCGAGGCCGAGTACGAATCCTGGCTCGCGGGCGGCGAGGACACCCCGATCGACGTGCCCGTGCGGCTCGACGACGTCGCGCTCATCCTCTACACCTCGGGCACCACCGGGCGGCCGAAAGGCGCCCTGCTGACGCACGGGAACATCGTCTGGAACACCTGCAACGTGCTCGTCGGCGTCGACCTGACCGCCGACGACCGCGCCCTGATCAGCGCGCCGCTGTTCCACGTCGCCGCGCTGAACCAGACGCTGCTCCCGACGTTCATCAAGGGCGGCTGTTCGGTGATCGCGCCGGGATGGGACGTCGACACGTGCTACGACCTGATCGAGAAGCACCGCGTCACCTGGATGTTCGGGGTCACGACCATGTTCGCCGACCTTGCCGGATCACCGCGGTGGCCCGGCACCGACCTGTCCTCGGTACGCATGGTGATGTCCGGCGGTGCCGCGGTTCCCGAGGCGCTCATCCGCACCTACCAGGAACGCGGGCTGGTGTTCTGCCAGGGCTACGGGATGACCGAGACCGCGCCCGGCGCGACTTTCCTGGAAGCGGCCGAAAGCCTCCGGAAGACGGGTTCCGCCGGTGTCCCGGCGTTTTTCACCAGCGTGCGCGTCGTGCGTCCAGACCTCACCGACGTCGCGCCCGGCGAACCGGGCGAGGTTCTCGTCCGCGGCCCGAACGTCAGCCCCGGCTACTGGCGGAACCCGGAAGCCACGGCCGCGTCTCGCACCGACGACGAGTGGTTCCGCTCCGGCGACATGGGCGTGATCGACGACGAAGGCCACCTCTACGTCGTCGACCGGGTCAAGGACATGTTCATCTCCGGTGGCGAGAACGTCTACCCCGCCGAGGTCGAGAACGCGATCTTCGAGCACCCCGCGGTCGCCGAGGTGGCCGTGGTCGGTGTCCCCGACGAGAAATGGGGCGAGGCTGGCAAGGCGTACGTGGTGTGCCGGCCGGGCACCCGGCTGACCCGGGACGAACTCCGCGAGTTCCTGCGTTCCCGGCTGGCCAAGTACAAGATCCCGGTACATCTGGAAGTCCGCGACGCCCTGCCGCGGACCGGTTCGGGCAAGGTCCGGAAGGACCGGCTGCGGGCGACCACACAACGGTCGAACTCGTCGCCGCACGGGTGATCCCGCGGCTAGGGCGTGTCTGACAAACATCCCGGTTGACTATTGGGATGCTGCTGGTCGTGTCGCGGTTTCAGTGGCTCTCAGATGATCAGTGGGCCTTGATCGAGGACCTGCTGCCGGGGTTCCGTCCCGTCGGACGCCTCTCCGTCCAACGCCCCGTGATTCCGCGTACCGGGATCGCCGGTGTGCCGCAAACCCGGTCGGCGACATCCGGCGTTTGACCGGCCCGGCGCCGCACTGTCCATTGAGGACATGGCCGGGGTGTTCGGCCGCTGTGGCCGGGTCACCTCGCGAACAGGGTGCGGACGAAGGTGGTGGTGTCCGGCAGCGCGGCGACCGGTGTGCCGCCGTGGTCGGCCGGGTAGGTCCGGTAGGTGCCGGGCTGCCCGTTGGCGGCCACCAGTACGGCCCGCCGGAAGGATCTGGTCATCGCTTTCCTTTTCACGTCCGCGACGCTCCGGATGCGGTGGGGCGCGGGGAGCACCCCACCGCGCCGGAACACCGGTCGCTCAGCCGACCTGGGTGGTGCCGAGCAGGGTGTCCTGGTCCGGCGGGTCGAGCTGGAGGTTGACGTCGAACTCGGCCAGCGACGGATCCTGCACGTCGGTCTTGATGTGGGTGCCGGCCTTCGGGTCCACGGTGGTCTTCGCCTCACCCGTGGGGGTTTCCTGCGGAATGGTGAACTTCACGGTGCCGTCCGCCTTGAAAGTGAGCGGACCCTGCGCCGGCACCGGAGTTTCCGGGATCGGTACCTCGACGCTGAGCGGGACGGTCTGGCCGCCGTTCGCGGTCAGCGTCACCGAGGACGTGATGGTGCCGGACAGTTTCGTGGCACCGATCAGCCGCAGGCCGTCACCCGCCGAGGCACCGGCGTCCACGTCCAGGCTGAACGGCACGTCGACCGTGTCGCCGGGCTGGACACTCGCGGGGATGTCCGCGTGCACGACGGTCTTCACCGACTGCGTGCCGATGATCGGGAACTCGCCGGTGAACGTCAGTTCCTTGTCCGCGGCGCTCGCCGTACCGGCGCCGAGCAGCCCCACGGTGACCGCCGTGACGGTGGCGAGGACGCCCGCTCTGGCCGCGGGACGCTTGGCGGCTTTCAACATGGATGACATTTCCGGACCTTTCTTCGGTGCGGGGAAGGAAAGAGAAACGTGGGCTGCAATCCGGGTTTCCGGTTGCCCGCCGAGGGGGACGTTAATGTGTAGACGATTCGAGGACAAGTGCCGTGAATCAATGTCCACAGGACAGGAAAACAAACCATAACCCGCATACGAATTGCCGAAGCGAAACTGTATCGCGGGTGATCGCCCACGCACTGAAACAACGTTCCGGACGACGGAACGAGCACGACATCACGGCCGGACCAGTGCCTCGGTGACGATCCTGGCGGTTTTCGCCGGGGTGGGGAAGGCGGCGGTCAGGTTGGCGGGGCCGAGGCGGACGACGACGGTGTCCGAGCCGGGGTCGATCTGGAGGATCTGGCCGCCGAGGCCGAGTGCCCAGTACATGTCCTGCGGGGCCGACGGGACGAGTTGGGTACGTGGGGCTTTCGTGCTCTCGTCGCGAGTCATGGGTTTCTGCACGGTGGCGACGGGGCCGAGCCGGTTGAGCCACCAGAGGTATCCGTAGGCGGCGCTGATGTCCTGCGAGGGCTTTCCGGTGGCGTCGGCGACCCACTGCGCGGGCACGGGCTGGGTGTCGTTCCACTGTCCCTTGCGCAGGAAGAGATAGCCGAAGCGGGCCATGTCCTGGCAGGTCGACTGCAGGCCCATGAACGTATTGGTGTTGCCCGCCTGGTCCTGGGTCATGTTCGAGTGCCTCATGCCCAGCGGGTCGAGGAGTTTCTTCCTGGCGTAGTCGACGGGCTTGTCGCCGGTGGCGGTGTGGAGCACGGCGTCGAGTGTCTGGATGGCGGTGTTGTTGTAGGCCCAGAACTGGCCGGGCGGGACGTCCTGGCGCTGGGAGACGGCGAACGCGGTCCGGTCCCGCGCGGCGAAGACCTTGACGGCGTCGTCGGCGAAGCTGCTCCAGTGCCGTCCGGAGTCGTTGCTCAGCAGGTCCTTGACCGTGACGTCGGCGGACGGGGTGCCCGCCCAGGAGGGAATGTAGCGCGACGCCTTGTCCTCGACGGCGAGCCTGTGTTCGGCCTGCGCGATGCCGACCAGCGTGCTCGACACCGACTTGGTCGCCGACCAGACCTCCTGCGCGGACTCGGGACCGGTGCCGTTCCAGTACCAGTCGGCGACCAGCCGCCCGTGCCGGACGACCGCGAGGCAGTTCGTCTTGTCCGCCTTCAGTTCCTCGGCGATCCGCGTCAGTTTGACCGGGTCGAATCCGGCCGCGGCCGGATCGCCGCGTTCCCATTCCGCGCCCGGATACGGGTTGCCGCCCACCTGACCGGCGACAGCCGGGCCGTTCGGCGCGACGGCCGCGCCGACGGTCATCACCGCGGCGGCCACGGCGGAAACAACCCTGCGGCGAGCAAAAGAAGGCATTGCCGTCCCTCCCACTCGGAAAACCCTGGACGCGGAAGAAAGCGTGGAGGGGCGGGGAAGCCGTGTCAACACTGCCCAGGCCGATATCCCCCATCCCCGGAATCATTTGTCATCTTTGTGAGCGCCGGGCCGTGCGGATTTCGAAGACAAGCGAGAGCGGTGAACATCCCGAACGATGCGACAAGGGCGTCCCTCGGCTTCGGGGGCGGTGTGATCCGATGGCCTGACAGCATCGAGTGGTCGCTCACCGGCGCGTCCTGTCGACCGCGCCGCCTCCCACCCGAGATCCGGCTTGACGACGCGGTGGAGGACGCTCGACGACCCAGGCGGCGATCTGGGTGCGGTTGGTGAAGCCGAGTTTGGTCATGATGTGGGCGACGTGGGTTTCCGCGGTGCGCAGGGAAATGACGAGGTGCTCGGCGATCTGGCGGTTGGTCAGGCCTCGCCGGACGAGTTCGGCGATCTCGCGTTGCCGCCCGGTGAGCGGGTCGGTGCCGGCCCGCGGGGAGGGGGTGTCGCCGGCGTAGCGCAGCGCGTCGCGTTCGGACATCGCCGCGCCATTCGTGAAGTGTTTCTCGAATTCGCGGTCGCCGAGGGCTTCCCGGCTGCTCTGGACGTGCCGGGCGTTCGGGATCTCGAACGCCGCCAATGTGTGCATGGCGATGCCCTGGGTACGGCAGGCGGTTTCGGTGATCCCGTACAGCGTGGCGGCGCGGGCGTGGTCGCCCAGGCGCCCGGCCACCCAGCCCGCGCTGGCGAGCCATTCGACGTCCCACCGATCCAGTCCGGTTTCCTCGATGGCCGCCTTCAGCGCCCGGAGGTCGCGCGCGGCGGTGGTCGCGGCACCGAACTCGGCTTCGAGCATGACCAGCGAGGCCAGTGCGTAGACGCGGGCGTACCGGTCGCCGTACTCGGTACCGCGTACCAGGCCCTCCCGCACCAGGGCCCTGCCACGGTCCGGGTCGCCGGAGAAACCGGTGCTCCAGCCCTGGTGGTTGAGCGCGATGAGCTCGCCCCGCCGGTTGCCCGCCGCGCGGAATCCGGCCACCGCGGCCGAGAAGATCCCGGCGGCGTGGCCGGGATCGCCCTGGCACTCGGCGAGAAACCCGGCGGTGAACCGGGCTCGCGCGACCAGTGCCTCGTCGCCCGTACGGGCCGCGAGGTCGGTCGCTTCGGCCACCAGTTCGGCGCACCGTTCCAAGGCGCCTTCGTGCAGGCGATAGTCGGCGCTGTACAGCAGGGCCAGGCATTTCCGCGGACCGTCGGGCGAGGCGTTCGGCAGCAGCCGGTCCAGCCAGGTCCGGGCCTCGGCGTTCAGGCGCCCCATCTGCCAGTACAGGTGCAGGTCGGTCGTCATCGCGACACCGGCGTCGGCCTCGCCAGGGGTACGGAGGCAGAACTCGAGGGCGACCCGCAGGTTCGGATGGTCCGGCCGCAGCCGGTGGCACAGCGGCAGCGTGTCCGGCGATCCCTCCGCCTCACGCACCCGGCGTGCCCGGGCGGCGTAGCAGTCCCGATGCCGGCGGCCCACCCGCCGCAGCTCCTCGGCGGGCAGCTGCTCCCGGCCGTACTCCCGCAGCGTCTCCAGCATGCGATACCGGTTTTCCCCGGCGTGCTCCCGCACTGCCAGCACCGACTTGCCGACCAGGCCGTCGATCAGGTCCACCACGGCGTCCGGCTCGACCCCGGCACCACCGCACACCCGCTCGGCCGCGTCCAGGTCGAACGATCCGGCGAACACCGAGGCCCGCGCCCACACCAGCCGCTCTTGCGGTGTGCACAGCCGATAGCTCCAGTCGACGGTGCCACGCAACGTGCGCTGCCGTTGCGGCGCCGCACGCGTGACGCCGGTCAGCAGCGACAACCGGGTGCCCAGCCGGTCGGACAGCTGCCGCACCGACAGCGACCGGACACGGACCGCGGCCAGCTCGATCGCCAGCGGCAACCCCTCCAAACCGCGGCACAGCCGGGCGACATCCGGATAGTTGTCCTCGGTGATCTCGAAGGACGGCAGGACCGCCCGGACCCGGTCGGCGAACAACGACACCGCGCTGTAACGCGTGAGCTCGGCGGCCGACCGGACCTCGTCCGGATCCGGAACCGCCAGCGGTGACAACACGAACAGCCGCTCACCGGCCACACCGAGGGGCTGCCTGCTGGTCGCCAGCACGACCAGCCTCGGGCAGGCCCGCAGCATCGCCGCGACCAGCTCGGCACAGGCGTCGATCAGATGCTCGCAGTTGTCCAGCACCAGCAGCGTCCGCCGCTCCCGCGACGCGGCCACCAGCGCCGGCGTCCCGGCACCAGGCAACCCGAGCGCCACCGCGACCGTGTTCGCCACCAGCCCGGCGTCGGCGAGTTCGGCCAGCTCGACGAACGCCACCCCGTCCGGGAATCCTCCCGCAGCCGGGGAGGTCACCTGCGCGGCCAGGCGGGTCTTGCCCACGCCGGGCGGGCCCACCACGGTCACCAACCGCTCGCCGCGCAGCAGATTCCGCAGCTCGGCGACCTCCTGACGCCGTCCCACCCAGCTGGTCAAGCGCACCGGCAGACCACGCGCCCCAGATTCGGCAGCCGTCGCCATACGCCGCTCCACGTCGCTCACACATCTTACTTCTCGTCCCCGCGTTCAGCCGCCGACAACGGACTGACGTCCTCTTGGGACACGCTGGCCTTGTCCACCGCAGCCGCCGCGGTACTGGCGGCCTCGAAGGCGTCACACCCGACGACGACCACCATCACGACGGCTGCGATCACAGACTTCACCGGACTGGCCTCAGCCCGTCCGATCGTGACGACGTCGAGGTTCGCGTCGTTCGGCATCGTGATCGTGGCGAGGTGTTCGCCCCGCGGGTGCCTCGCACGGTGTGCTCGCGTAGACCGATGTCCCGGTGCCTCGTGGGTTGCGGTGGTCGGTGCGCGCGAGGCGGGTGTTTTCGAACACACGGGTCGTGGCGCCACCGGGGAACACCCAGTCGCCGAAGGACAGGTCGGCCTGCCCGACGGTGCCGTCGGTGAAGGTGACCGTGGCCGTGACGCGGTGATCACCGTTGGCCGCCGCGCCGGCGAGCAGCCGCGTCGCGGCGCTGCCACGCAGGTCGAGCACCTGCCCGGCGGGCACGACGTTATCCGGCTGCGCGGCCGGCGCGGCGGGCCAGATCATTCCGAGCAGCTTTCCCAGTTCGCCGGGTTCGCCGACGTCTTGACGTTGCGGAACTGGTAGCGGGGACTGGTGTCCTCGAACTTCCACTTGTTCCCGGTCATGGTCGTCCACTTGCCGTCGGTGCCCTTGACCGACTGCTTGACCATCTTGGTCGGCTTGTCGCACGGGATCTTCGGCTCGACGCGGTTGCCGTCGGCGAAGGTCTCGATGTCGTGGGCGTACATCTCGACGGTGCTGCGCTTGTCCGAGGCCAGGAACCGGCGGCCCTTGCCGTCCTGGAGATCGACGTAGAGGCAGATCTGACTGTCGGACTTGCAGTACTCGTAGGTGAACGTCAGCTGTTTGCCGACCGCCAGGTGCGAGAGGCCCCGGCAGATGCTGCCGGTCGACCAGGTCGGTGTGCAGTCGGGGTTGTTCTCCAAGCCGTTGTCATCGCCGAAGAAGTACACGGCCCAGCCGACGTCGTTGTTGTAGTAGATCCCGGATTCGAGGTTGTAGTACCACTCGCCGACCGCGCCCCAGGCGTCCTTGCCGTTGCTGACCGCGGGCACCTTCCAGGTGACCTGCCAGCCTCGGGTGGCGCCGATGTCACCGTTGTACCTGCTGTTGAGCAGATACAGGCCTTCGACGCCATAGGGTTTGGCGGGATTCGGGGACGGGGCCGCCGTCGCGGGCACCGCCACCGCGAGCAGCGTCGCGGCGACGAGGGCGAACAGCAGACGGATACGCGACATAAATCATCTCCCCATCAGAGGTGACACACGCGAATGGTGCGAATCTCACCGTAGCCACCCGAAGACGCGCGCAGAAGAGTCCGACGCCACAGGACTTATCAGTGGCAGGAATGGCAGATTCCCGGTCATCGGGACGAAGCCGGCGCACCGAGCCAGCACCGCAGGGATTCCGCGAGCGTCTCCCGTCCGCCGCTCACCCAGGCGATGTAGCCATCCGGGCGGACGAACGCGGGCGGCGTGCCGGGGAACTGCGTGGGCGCCGCGGTGACGACGGTGACCCGGTCGCCCCACGCTTCGGCGACTTCGCCCGTTTCACCGCGAGGATCGAGCACGAGTCCCGCACCTGTCGCGGCGTGTTGGGCGAAGGTTGTCCCGTCGGCCAAGACGAAGTCGGGCGCCCGGCGGCCGATCAGGGGATGGTCGCCGGGGAGGTCGTACCGCTGCCAGCCGCCGCCGATCTTCTTGACCACGTACGTCGCGCCGTGCGGGGTGTCGAGAAGATCGGCCAGCACGTCGCGCAACGCGGCGACGCGGGGATCGCCGGGCACGCCGGCCGCGGTCTGCGCCATGCTCCACCGCTGGACCCAGGCGCCGATCGGCCACTGTTCGGCGGTGTAAGTGTCCACAAGGGACATCGGGGCGAAACCCCGCGCGACGGCGGCGAGCTTCCAGCCGAGGTTCATCGCGTCGCCGAGGCCGAGATTGAGCCCCTGACCGCCCGCGGGCGAATGCACGTGGGCGGCGTCGCCCGCAAGCAGGACGCGGCCACGGCGGTAGGTTTCCGCCTGACGGGTGGTGTCGGCGTAGCGGGTCGCGGCGTGGACGGCGGTGACCGTGACGCCGGTTCCGCTCACCCGGCGCAGGCTCTCCTGGATTTCGGCGGCGGTGACCTCGGAATCCCGATCGGCCGGTGGCGGGGTGAATTCGACGGTGTGCACGCGTGACTTGCCGTCCTCGGCCCAGCCACCGACCACATAGGACCCGTTCACACCCGGCCGCCAGTCCGGCGCCGTCAGCTCTTCACCACCTTCCATGTCCACAATGGCCTGACGTCCGGTGAAAATCGGGTCCACGCCGGGGAAATCAAACCCCGCGAGCTTGCGGACCGTACTGCGACCGCCGTCGCAGCCGACCAGCCAGCCCGCCTCGATCTCGTCATCCCCCGCCCGCACCCGGACCCTGTCCTCGCCGGCGACGAAGCCGCTCACAGCCACACCCCTGCGGATTTCGGCACCGAGTTCCCGCGCGTGCCTGCCGAGGACGGTTTCGAGGTCCTGCTGGGCGACGACCCCGGCACTGAGCGGTTCGCCGGTGAACTCGGGATCGGCGAAGTCCAGCCGATCCGCGCGGATGCCGATCCCGGCGAAGTGCCCGGCGAACACCTCCCCGGCTTCCACGCCCTCGGGCCCGGGTTCCGGCGTTTCCGCCGGGTCGTACCAGAAGAAAGCGTTTTCGCGAATCGCGGGCACAAGACCACGGAGATGCAACGCGGCGACCGTTGGCCCGTTGAGGGCGCGCGCCCCCATCGAACCCGCCTTCCGCGGCTGCGCCGGGTCGCTTTCGCGTTCGAGCACCAGCACCCGCGCGCCACCGAGCCGCAGTTCGGCCGCGAGCAGCAGGCCGACCGGCCCCGCGCCCGCGACGACGACGTCGTAGTCCATGTCTCCCCCAAAAACTAGAAACGATGTTCGCAGTTACCCCAGACTAGCAAACCCCAAACATCGTTCGCAATAATCATGGTCGTGGACGAGGTGATCTGGATGCGGCCCGAGCACGGGACCCGGGGCCCCAAACCGGCGTTCAGCCGCGACGACGTCGCGAAGGCCGCCGTGCGGATCGCCGACGCCGAGGGCCTCGACGCGTTGTCGATGCGCCGGATCGCCACCGAACTCGGCGCGGGCGCCGCGTCGCTCTACCGGTATGTCCGCAGGAAGGACGAGATCTTCGAGCTGATGATCGACGCCGTGCTGGGTGAGCGGACCGGCTTCTCGCCCAGCGGCGACTGGCGTGCCGATCTGACCGCGCTGGCCCATCTGCAGCGGGAGACGGCGCTGCGGCACCGCTGGTTCGCCGGGCTGTCCGCGGGCAGGCCGACGCACGGTCCGCACAGTCTCGCCGGGCTGGAACAGGCCTTGTCGGTGTTCGACGGGCTCGCCCTGTCCGCCGACGAGATGTTGCTCTGTCTCGACACGGTTTCCGCGTTCGTCCGCGGCCATGTCCTCGCCGAACTGGCCGAGGAGGAGGCCGTCCGCCGCACCGGTCTGAGCCACGACGAGTGGATGGAACAGCAGGGCGAGTACGGCCCGGCGATCATCGGCAGCGGCCGCTATCCCCGCTTCACCCGTGTCATCGTCGAAGCCGAGAGCCCACATGCGGCGGACCGGCTGGAGCGTGGTTTCGCGCTCGGCCTCGACCGTGTCCTCACCGGCCTCGCGGCGAGCATGGAAGGACACCGATCTCGCGCCGTCCGTCCATAGTCGGCCCTTCAAGCGGATCCTTCACGTTCTTTACAGCTAATATCCTTGGTTAAGGCCTGTAACCACGAGGGACGGAGGTGGCCATGGCGAACGCCGCGACGTCGCCACGCGAGCGGTACCGGGCGCAGATGCGCACGGAGATCAAGGAACAGGCGTGGGAGCAGATCGCCACGTCGGGGGCGTCCGCGCTGTCGCTCAACGCGATCGCCAAGCAACTGGGGATGAGCGGGCCCGCGCTCTACCGCTACTACGCCAGCCGCCACGACCTGATCACCGAACTCATCAGGGACGCCTACCGCAGCTTGGCCGACGCCCTGGCCGAGGTGGCCGCGGCCGGCGACGCCGACCTCCCCCGCCTCGGCCGCACCGTTCGTGCCTGGGCGCTCGAGGATCCCCAGCGGTACTTCCTCATCTACGGCACGCCCGTGCCCGGCTACCACGCCCCGGCCGACACCACCACGATCGCCGACGAGATCATGGCGGTGCTGCTCGCCGCCTCGCCGGACGCCGAGACGGCCCCGGAGATGGCGACGCGACGCGCGATGGCCTTCTGGACCCGTGTGCACGGCGTGCTGTCCCTGGAGCTCGCCGGCCAGTTCGCCGGGTTGGACCTCGACCCTGCCGCCCTTTTCGAGTCCGAATTGGACAGTCTGCGGGAGCTCTGACCGCGGCAGGGTCAGCCTGCGGCCCACGTGACCGGGAGTTCGTGGACCCCGTAGATCAGCATGGTGGTCCCCAGCGGCACGTCCCCGGCCGGGACGGCCAGCCGCAGTTCGGGGAACCGAGCGAACAACGCGGGTAGCGCGACCCGCATCTCGACCCGCGCCAGCTGCTGGCCGAGGCACTGGTGGATGCCGTGCCCGAACGCGACGTGCCCGGCTGTGGCCGGTGCGGGTCGAGCACCTCCGGATCGGGGAACCGTGCCGGATCGTGATTGGCCGCCGGCACCGACACCGTGACGGCCTCGCCCGCCTTGACGAGCTGTCCGGCCAGTTCGACGTCCTCCAGCGCGACCCGGACCGTGCACGGGACGATACTGAGGTAGCGCAACAGTTCCTCGACCATCGCGTCGGCGTTTCCGGCCAGTTCCGGGATCAGCGCGGGGTTTTCGAGCAGGGCGAAGGCACCGAGCGTGATCATGTTGGCGGTGGTGTCGAAGCCCGCGCCCAGCAGGGTGAAGGCGATGTTGGTGAGTTCCTCGTCGGTGAGGTCGCTCCCGGCGAGACCGCCGAGCAGGTCGTCGGTCGGCTCGGCGCGTTTGGCGAGCACCAGTTCCCGCAGGTAGTCCTGCATCGCGGTGTAGACGGCGAAGCGTTCCTCCGGGGAGGAGTCGGCCTGCATGAGCACCTGGGCCTCGTCCTGGAACCGCTCCCGGCCGGACTCCGGCACGCCGAGCAGCTCGCAGATCACCTGGCCGGGGATCGGCAGCGCGAACGCCCGCCGGAGATCGGCGGTGTCGCCGGCGCGTTCCATCTCGTCCAGGCAGGCGGCGGTGATCTCCTCGACGCGTTCGGTCAGCAGGCGCATGCGGCGCACGGTGAACTGGCCGGTGAGCAGGCGGCGGTAGCGGGTGTGCTCGGGCGGGTCGGTCTGGGTGAAGATGCCGGGCGGGGCGGGCCGTCCCGCGCTGTCGCCGGTGCCGGGGAGCGGCGGGTGCGCAAGGTCGGCCCTGGCACTGAACCGGGAATCGGCCAGTACCGCGCGGACCAGCTCGTGGCTGGTCGCCAGCCAGCCGACATGTCCGTCGGGGTAGGCCATCCGGCTCAGCGGCTGGTTCTGGCGCAGCTTCGCCAGTTCCGCGGGCGGGTCGAACGGACGGCCGGGCACGCGGGTCATGGGCAGTGGTTCGGCGGCGGGCTGGGTCATGGTGGTTTCCTCGGTGCTCATCAGGATTCGGTACTTCCCACGCTAGGTTGTGTTTCCTGCAGCGTCACTTTGGCAACTACGGTTTTTGGGAGTACTTATGGATTTTCGCGCGAATCATTGCAATGATCCTGACAGCGAATGCAACGAGTAGCGGCGGAATTGCAATGACTGCCGGTGAACGCACCAGGAGGCGAGAATGCCGGGAGGCCGCCTGAGTCCCGAGGACCGGCAGAGGATCGCGGCGGGGCTCGCCGATGGGCTGGGGTACGCCGAAATCGCCCGGCGGCTCGGCAGGCCGACGTCGACCGTCAGCCGCGAGGTGTCCCGCAACGGCGGCGCGCGCGGTTACCGGGCGGACTACGCCCAGCTGGCGACGGGACGGCGTGCCCGTCGCGGTGGGCTGTCCGCCTCGGCCGCAGCGTCCACCGAAGCCGTCGAGGGCCGGGACGTCGCGTCGATCGACGAGTTCGAGCGGGAGTTCGCGGCGATGATGACGCAGTCGGGCTTCCCGCGGATGATGTCGCGGGTGTTCGTGTCGCTGTACCTGAGCGACACCGGCAGCCGGACCGCCGCCGAACTCGCGCACCGGCTCGGCGTCAGCCCCGCGTCGGTCTCGAAAGCCGTGGCGTACCTGGAAAAGATGGAACTGCTGACGCGGGTGCGGGATTCCCGGCGGCGCGAGCGGTACGTGGTCGACGGGGATGCCTGGTACCGCGCGTGGGCGGCGAGCTTCCGCTCGGTCGAGCAGTGGGGGCACGCCGCCCGGCGCGGCGCCGGACTGCTCGGCACCACCACCCCCACCGGTGCCCGGCTCGACGAGATGGGCGAGATCTTCGAGCACCTCGGGCATGAGATGACCGAGGCGGCCGAGCACTGGCGGCGGGTGGTCACGGCGCGGCGGGTCAGTCCACCAGCGCCCCGCAGCTGATGTTGGCGGTGGCCGCGGTCATGCTGCGTGCCTTGTCGGAGGCGACGAACGCCGCGACGTTCCCGACGTCCTCCAGCGTCGCCGCGCGGCCGAGCATCGTCGCCTTCTCCAAGCTCTCGACGATTTCCTTTCCGCCCGGCATGTCCGGTGGGACGACCTCCGCGATGCCGCCGGTCCGCAGGGTCACCGCGCGCACCCCGTACGGCCCGAGCTCGGCGGAGATCTGCCGCCGCATCGCTTCGAGCGCGGCGAACCCGGCCTGCAGGCCGCCGACGTGGAACTCGCGCACCGGGTCGCCGTCCCCGCCGAACACCAGGATCACCCCGGACCGCTGCCGTTTCATGTGCCGTGCGGCCGCCCGCGCGGTGAGAAACGTCGTGCGCACACCGGTTTCGACCGGCTGGAGATAGTCGGCGGCCGACATCTCGGCCATCGGCGTGCCCTGGACGTCGCCGTGGGTGATGAGGTTGAAGGAGATGTCGAGGCTTCCCGCCTTCGCCGCGACGGCGTCGGCGTGCGCGTCGACGGCCTGCTCGTCCAGCGCGTCGACCACGGCGGTCTCGGCCTCACCGCCCGCGGCACAGATGTCCTCGGCGACTTTGTCGAGCTTCGCCGCCGTCCGGCCGGTGAGGAACACCGTCGCCCCTTCGCGCGCGAACGCTCGGGCCACCGCGCCCCCGATCGCCCCGCCCGCGCCGTAGACCACCGCGTTCTTGCCCGCGAGCATCATGCGTTACCTCCCGTCCGCGGCCCGCCCTTCGCGGGCCTTTCACCAGACGCGTCGAACGGGCGGTCCGGCGATCGACATCGGCCGCTCAGGTTTTTCTGGCGGCCTCGGTGAGCAGCACTATCCGGCGGCCGTGCAGCTCCCCGCGTTCCAGCCGGCGATGTGCCCCGGCCAGTTCGCCGAGCGAGCCGAGCTCGACGATCCGCGGCCGCAGCCCGCCGCGCGCGAAATGCCGGTTGAGCGCGACGGCGGCTTCGGCCAGCTCCGCGGAGGTGGCGTTGGAAATGGCGAAGCCGATGACCGAACGATCGTGGGTGTACAGCTCACCCGCGGGCAGCACCGGCCTGCTCTGCGCCCCGGCGAGCAGCACGATCCGGCCGCGGAAGGCCAGCATCTCGACAGCGGCGTCGAAATCGTTGGTGCCGGAGGTGTCGATATGGAGATCCGCGACCCCGCGCAGGCATCCGGGCAGCCGGGGATCGTGGTAGTCGTAGGCCGCCGACGCGCCGAGGCCGAGGCAGTACTCGAGATCCGCGCCCGACGCCGTCGCGATCACCTTCGCGCCCGCTTCGACGGCGAGTTCGACCAGCGCGCTGCCGACGTTGCCCGCCGCGCCCGCGATCACCACGGTCTCGCCCGCCCGCACCCGGCCGTGGGTGACCAGCGCCAGATACGCGGTGGCGGCCGGATGGACGACGGCGACGGCGTCGACCGGATCGGTGTCCGGGGGCAGCGGATACAGCCGGTCGGCGGGGACGACCACCCGCTCGGCCGCGGCACCCTGGCGGCCGCCGTGGCCAAGGCTGTTGCACCACACCAGATCGCCGTCCGCGAAGCCCGGCGCGCCGGGGCCCGCCTCGAGCACCCGGCCGACGAGATCGCGGCCCAGCACGAACGGGAACGTGACGGGAACGGGAACAAGCCCGGACCGGACGAACGTGTCGACGTGGTTGACCGTGGTCGCCAGCACCTCGACGAGGACGTCCGACGGACCCGGCCGCGGTTCGGGGAGTTCGCCGAACCGGATCTCGTCCGGCCCGCCAAGGTGCTCGACAAATCCGGCCAGCATGATCACGACCATACCGGCCGCCACGGCCTGTGGCAGGGCCGTGACCGGCCTGCTCGGTGTGCACTGTGGACCGGGCGAAGAAACGTGTTTGCCCGGCAACGGGCAAACCCTTTACCGGCAAATCGCACCCGTACGGAGCAAACACCCCGGCGCCGACGGTGGTAGACGGGTCTGGTGACCGACCACCACGAGCCGCTCACCATCGGCGGCAAGGTGCTCCATCAGTGGCTCCACGCCGAACGCCGAAGACTGGCGCACCGGCTGGCCGACCGGATCGGCGACGAAACCGGCTCTCCGGCAGGCTTTCCGGTGCGAGAACGGGAGACCATCGCCGAATCCGTCGAAGAAAACCTCCGCCTGATCGCCGAATCACTCCGTGATCGCACCACCCCCGGCCCGGCGGCGCTGGCCGGACCACTCGCCTCCTCCGCCGCCCGCCGGGCGAACGAAGGAATTCCGCTGGACACCGTGCTGTCCACCTGTCACACCAGCACCATGGTGGCTTGGCGCGAGCTGGTCGCCGAGGCGACCGCCGAGGATCTGGCCGACGTCGTGGCCTGCACCGAACTCCTGCTCGGCTGCCTCGCCTGCGCGAGCACCGCCGTCACGGCCACGTACCTCGAAGAACGGCACCAGCGGGATATCGATGGACAGCGCCGCCGGCACGCACTGCTTTCGGCGCTGCTGCGCGGTGATCCCCCGGACGGTGCGGCGCGCCGGGCCGAAATCCCGCTCCCGAGCCGATTCCTGGTACTCCACCTGCGTTTCGGCCGCCATCCGGCCGAGGACCGGCCCGGTACCGACGGGGCGATGGCCACCCAGCACAAGATCCACCGGGCCACCACGGAACTCGCCCGCACCGCGGGGGATCCGGTGCTGTCGCTGCTCGACGCGTCCGGCGGAACCGTGCTGATCCCGGACAACACCGCCGAGCACAACTGGTCCGCCGACGAAATGCTGGTCACCCGGCTCGGCCAGGCGGCCGAGGTCGACGTCACGGCGGGTGGGGTACTCGCCGGGCCCACCGAGGTGCCCGGCGCGGCGGACCAGGCGCGCGACCTCGTCGAGCTGGCCGAGGCGTTCGGCCGCGGTCGCGGCTTCTACCGGCTGGCCGATCTCATGCTGGAGTACCAGCTGACCCGCCCGAGCCCGGCACGGGCCGAACTCGGCGGGCTGCTCGAACCGCTGGAAACGCATCAGGATCTGCTGGCGACGCTGGAAACCTACGTCCGGCTCGGGCTCAACCGGCGGCGGACCGCGGCCCAGCTGCACGTCCACCCGAACACCGTCGACTACCGCGTCCGCCGCGCGGTCACGCTGACCGGTCTCGACCCTGCCGATCCCGCCCAGCTGCAGCACATCGGCGCGGCGCTGATCATCCGGCGCCTGCCCGGCTAGGTCCAAACAGGACACACACGCGCCTCCCGGAGATGCCGTTAAGGCCACCTTACGGGCGTCAGACGCCCCGACGGTTGACGGAACGGCACCCGGGCGCAGGACCAGGGCCG
>NZ_JBHYIK010000004.1:126317-228835 GCF_042739735.1 Amycolatopsis sp. NPDC059027
AAGACACACCCTTACGGGCGTCAGACGCCCGTAAGGTGGCCTTAACGGCACGCGGGATCAGGCCAGGGTCAGGCCGTAGGCCTGCAGTTCCAGGGTCAGCGGGTAGAAGTAGCTGGTCTGGGTGTCGCCGCCGGACAGCGTCCCGAGGCCCTTCTCACCGTCGTAGGCCGGGCCGCCCGAGTCACCGTGGTCGGTGTGCGCGGTGGTGCCGAACTCGTGGTTGAGCACGCCGACGTCGAAGTTCACCGACTGGTCGACCGAGGTGACCTCGCCGGTGCCGCCACCGGTCGTGGAGCCCTGCTTCGAGATCTTCTCGCCGACGGTCGGCGCCGCGGCGCTGGTGATCTTCTGGCCGGTGTTGACCTCACCGGGGCCGGTGCCGTTCGGCCGGGTCAGGTAGCCGGAGTCGGCGCCGGGGCAGTCGCTCTTGACGACCTTGGCACCGCTGACGTCGCCGCCCGCCCAGGTGCCGCCGAGGTTGGTGCAGTGCCCGGCGGTGAGCAGGTACGGGGTGCTGCCCTTCTTGACGTTGAAGCCGAGCGAGCAGCGGCCCTGCTCGTTCTTGATGGCGTCGCCGTCCTTGATGTGCAGTTCGAGCTTGCCGGTCTTGTGCTCGACGCGGACGGCGTCGCCGTGCTTCGCCGCCGCGGCGGTCACAGTGTCCGAAGTGGACTTCGTGGCCGCGGAGTAGATCGTCACGACGACCTGGTTGGTCCTGGTGTCGATGCCCCACGTGGTCTGCGGGACGTTGCGGACGGTGTCCAGCGATTCCTTGACACCGGTCAGCGCGGCGAAGCTGTGCGCGACCTTCTTGGCCGTCAGGCCGGCGGCCTGGACCTTCTGGACCGCGGCGTCGTCGAGGACGTTGACGACGGCCTTGCCGTTGTCGAGGTACATCCCGCCGGACGCGGCGCCGAGGCTGTCCGCGACCTGCGAGGCCTGGGTGATCGCGGCCTCCTGGATCTGGGCGAAGGCGAGCGGGCTCGCGGTCGCCGCGGACGAGCACACACCGGTGGTGAGCGCCGCGGCGGATAGGACGGTGAACACGGCGAGATTCTTCCGGAGAGCCATGAAAAACTTTCCTCCAGTTGTGCCGGGTCGAAGCCTGCGCGGCCGGGGCCGCGCACCATGGGGACACCGCCCACCCTTGTTTCTCGGCAACCAACGCACTACCGACGATCGTTGGTTAATAACCAAGCTATCCGGACAAAAGCGGTCAAAACGCGGCATTCGGCGCACTGATTCTGCCGCCGAACGGCGCCGAGGACGAGCCCTGGCACTGCCCGTGGCCGATACCCGGCCGGGGTGAGCGCCTCGTGCGACTTGTGGGTCACGCGAGCCTGACACGCTGGTCAACGCCGCTGGTCCGGGCGAGGGACCCCACTCTCCCGATCGTGTGCAACACCGCCGCGGACCTTGGCGGGACGGCGCGACCTTTGGTTGCCTCAGCGGGTCGGGATCGTCGTGTCGCAGAACGCCGGAAGGCCAGGTACCCCGCGTGCAGCCGTTCGTACTGCCCGAGTTCTACATGCCCTATCCCGCCAGGCTGAACCCGCATCTGGAGGGTGCGCGCGAGCACAGCAAGGCGTGGGCGTACGGCATGGACATGATCGACGTGCCGCAGCACGGCACGGTGATCTGGGACGAGCACGACCTCGACTCGCACGACTACGCGCTGCTCTGCTCGTACACGCATCCGGACGCGGGCGCCGACGAACTCGACCTGATCACCGACTGGTACGTCTGGGTCTTCTACTTCGACGACCATTTCGTCGAGCTGTACAAACGGACCGGCGACATCGCCGGTGCCCGCGCGTACCTCGACCGGCTCGCCGAATTCATGCCGGTCACCGGGGAAATCACCGCGAAACCGGAGAACCCGGTGGAACGCGGGCTCGCCGATCTGTGGAACCGCACCGTGCCCGCCCGCTCCGAGTGCTGGCGCCGCCGGTTCGTCGAAAGCACCAGGAACCTGCTGGAAGAATCGTTGTGGGAACTGGCCAACATCACCGAGGGCCGGATCGCCAACCCGATCGAGTACATCGAAATGCGCCGCAAGGTCGGTGGGGCGCCGTGGTCGGCGAACCTGGTCGAACATTCGGTGGACGCCGAGGTGCCCGGCGAGATCGCCGCGAGCAGGCCGATGCACGTCCTGCGCGACTGCTTCGCCGACAGCGTCCACCTGCGCAACGACCTCTTCTCCTACCAGCGCGAGGTCACCGACGAGGGTGAGCTGTCCAACGGCGTCCTCGTGCTGGAGAAATTCCTCGGGCTCGGTACGCAGGAGGCCGCCGACGCGGTCAACGACCTGATCACCTCGCGGCTGCACCAGTTCGAGCACACCGCGCTCACCGAGGTGCCCGCGCTGTTCGCGGAACACGGCATCGACCCGGCGGCGCAGGCGGCGACCGCCGCATACGTCAAGGGCCTGCAGGACTGGCAGGCGGGCGGGCACGAATGGCATCTGCGGTCGAGCCGGTACATGAACGAAGGGGCGTTGAAGACGCGTGGCGGCCCCGAACTGCTGAACGGGCCCGCCGGGATCGGCACGTCGGCCGCGCGGATCTTCACGTCGGTGGCCGAGACGGCGCCGCAACGACTGCGCGGCTACCAGCACGTGCCGCATCAGACCGTCGGCGCCCGCCCGCGCCCGTCGTTGCGGATGCCGTTCCCGCTCACGCTGAACCCGCACCTCGACGGAGCGCGGGAGCGGGCGGCCGGGTGGGCCCAGCGCATGGGCCTCCTCGACGACGTCGTCTGGGACCGGCGGAAGCTCGAAGCGGTCGATGCACCCCTGTGTGCCGCCGGAACGCACCCGGACGCGAGCGCCGAGCGGCTCGACGCCACCAGCGGCTGGATGACCTGGGGTACCTACGCCGACGACTACTACCCCCAGGTGTTCGGCCGCGCGGGCGACCTCGCCGCCGCGAAGGCGTGCCACGAGCGGCTCCTCCAGTTCATGCCGACCGATTGCGAGCCCATGCCCGAACCGCTGACGCCGCTGGAACGCGGGCTGGCGGACCTGTGGGAACGCACCGCCAAACCGCTTTCGGTCCGTGCGCGACGGACGTTTCGTCACTCCGTCGAAGACATGCTCGAAAGCTGGCTGTGGGAACTGGGCAACCGGATCCAGCGCCGGGTGCCGGACCCCGTCGACTACATCGAGATGCGGCGGCGGACCTTCGGCGCCGAACTCACCATGCTCCTGTCCCGCCTCGACACGTCCGCGATCCCGCCCGAACTGCTCCGGACCCGGCCGCTCCAGGCGCTCGAACACGCCGCCGCGGACTATCCCGGCCTGCTCAACGACGTCATCTCGTACCAGAAGGAGATCCAGTTCGAAGGCGAGATCAACAACGCCGTGCTGGTGGTCGAAACCTTCCTCGACACGCCGCGGGAGCGCGCGTTCGACGTCGTGACCGACCTGGTCGATGCCCGCCTGCGCGAGTTCGAGCACGCGGCGTCGGTCGAACTGCCCGCACTGGTCGACGCCTACGACCTCGGCACCGAAACTCGCCGTGCCCTCGACGACCACGTCGAGGGCCTGAAGCACTACCTGGCCGGATGTCACCACTGGCACATGACGGTGACCCGCTACGACGAGGCCGAGGCGCGCCGCCCGATCGGCACGCCGGCCCTGCTCGGCGGCCCGACCGGGATCGGGACGACCGCACTGCACCTCGCCGCGCGCTGACCCGCCGGGGCGGAGTGTGGAAGTCCACACTCCGCCGGGCATTCCCCGAGTTCACCGGCGATACTCGACGTCGTGAGCGGCTTCAACCTGCGTTTCCTCGGCCATTCGACGGTCCGGCTCGAACTCGGCGGCCGCGTCGTGCTCACCGATCCCGTGCTGACCTCGCGGATCGGCGCGCTGACCAGGGTGGTGCCGGCGCCGGACCCGCGCCACTGGGCGGACGCGGACCTGGTGCTGATCTCGCATCTGCACGGCGATCACCTGCACCTGCCGTCGCTGCGGCTGATCGGCGCGAGCACCCGGATCGTCGTCCCGCGCGGGGCGGGCGCCTGGCTCGCCAAGCGCGGTTTCCGCGACGTCGAGGAGATCGCCGAGGGCGAGACGATCACCGACGGTGACCTCCGGATCACGGCCACCCGAGCGGTCCACTCGGGACATCGCTGGGGCCCGCGGCTGACCCACGGCCCGCAGAGTTCCGCGCTCGGGCACCTGGTCACCGACGGCGCCACCACGGTGTATTCCGCCGGGGACACCGACCTTTTCGACGAGATGGCGGACCTGGGGCCCGTCGACGTCGCGCTGCTGCCGGTCTGGGGCTGGGGGCCGAACCTCGGACCCGGCCACCTCGACCCGGAACGCGCCGCCGTCGCGGCCGGGCTGCTGCGCGCGAGGATCGCGGTCCCGGTGCACTGGGGCACCCTGGCCGTCCGCGGGCTGAGCCGCACGGCCCGGATGCGCCGGCTGCTGACCGACCCGCCGCGCCGGTTCGCCGAGGCGGTCGCGGCCGCCGGGCATCCTTGCGAGGTGCTGCTCACCGAACCCGGCGAGAACGTCGCCCTCCCCGCCACCACGGATCTGGCGTGAACTGGTCCGACCCGTCGGCGATCGGGTACCCCGCGCTCTTCGGCGGCGTCCTGCTCGGCTCGATCATCCCGGTGGTCCCGACCGGCGCCGTCGTCGGCGCGGCCGCGGCAGTCGCGACCACCACCGACCACCTGTCCCTGCCTGTCGTGATCGTCCTCGCCGTGCTGGGCGCGTACATCGGGGACGTGGTGACGTTCGCCGTGCCGAAGTTCGGCAGCGAGGCCGCGGTCCGCTGGATCGCGCGGCGTCAGCAGGCCGACCGGCTCGCCAAGGCCCGTGAGCAGTTCGCCCGGCGCGGCTGGCAGCTGGTGATCATCGGACGGCTGGTGCCCGCCGGGCGGATCCCGGTCCTGCTCGCCGCGGGCGCGCTGAACTACCCGTGGCGGCGGCTGGCGCCCGCCGCGCTCGGTGCCTGCGTGCTGTGGGCCGTCGCCTACGCCCTGCTGGGCATCCTCAGCGGCGGGATCTTCGACTCGCCGTTGGTCGCCACGCTGCTGGCGACGGTTCTGGTCCTGCTGGTCACCGTGCTGACGAACGTGCTCGGCAGGCTGGTCAAGAAGAAGCGGGAGGCGGCGGTGAAAACCGGACAGGACAAGGAGAAGGGACGCCTGTTGCGCGGCGGCCGGACCGTCGCCCGCGTCCTGGTGATCTGGATCTTCGTCAGCGGCGCGCTGCACCTGCTCGACGTCTGGCTCGACGGGTTCGCGATGCCGCACTGGTGGCAGCGGCTGGTCTGCGCGTTCCTGCTCGGCGTGCTGGCGTCGGTCGTGTGGCCGCTGATCATGCGGATCGCGATGCCCATCGCGTTCTTCACCCTCGGCGTCGGCAGCTTCCTGGTGCTCGGCGCGGGCGCGCTCGCGGTCTTCGAGGCCGTGCCCGGCGTCCGCATCGACGGCTTCGGCACCGCGGTGCTGGTCGTCGTCGCGATGGCGGTGGTCAGCGTGGCGCTGTCGAGTCTGCTGGCGATCGACCAGGACGAGGTCTTCTTCCGCCGCGCCGCCCGGCGGCGGCAACGACACAGCCGTGGCCACGACGCGGAACTTCCGCCGGGTGTGGTGTTCCTGCAGATCGACGGTCTCGGTCACGACATCGCGCGCCGCGCGATCCGCGACGGCGACATGCCGACGCTGGCCGCGTGGCTCAACGAGGGCAGCCACTCACTGACCCGCTGGCACACCGACTGGAGTTCGCAGACCGGCGCGAGCGTCTGCGGGATCCTGCACGGATCCAACCACGACATCCTCGGTTTCCGGTGGTACGAAAAGGATCGCGACCACGTCATGGCGTGCGCGCACCCGAGCGACGCCGCCGAGATCGAGCGGCGGCATTCCGACGGCCGCGGGCTGCTTTCCCACGACGGCGCGAGCCACGGCAACCTGTTCAGCGGCGACGCCGAGCACGTCAGCCTCACGATGAGTTCCGTGCCGGTGCTCGTGCCGAAGAACCTGCGGCACCGCAGGCACCATCGCGTCGGCGACGGGTACTACGCGTATTTCGCGAACCCGGTGAACGCGGTGCGGACGTTCATCATCGCGCTGGTCGACGTCGGCCGGGAGCTGATCGCCTCGACACGCCAACGCCGCGCGGGCGTTCTGCCGCGAGTCCCGCGCGGCGGGCTGTATCCGTTGGCGCGCCCGGGAACGACCGTGATCTCCCGTGACGTCGTGGTGTCCGCGATCCTCGGCGACATGCTCGACGGCCGGTCTGTCGTCTATGCCGATTTCCTCGGCTACGACGAGGTCGCGCACCACTCCGGCATCGAGCGGTTCGACACGCTCGCCGTGCTGCGCTCGATCGACCAGCAGATCGCCCGGCTGCACCGCGCGAGCAAGATCGCGCCCCGGCGGTATCACCTCGTGGTGCTTTCCGATCACGGCCAGACCCAGGGAAACGCCTTCTCCCAGCGGTTCGGCGAAAGCATCCAGGAATACATCGGCAGGCTCTGCGGTGGGACGTCGCCGGTCGCGCCCGGCAAACGACGTCAGGCGGAGAGCTGGCAGATGAACGCCGGGCTCGCCGAGGCGGCCGCGAGCGGCGGCCTGATCGCCCGGCGGCTGCGGGCCAGGGTCGAGGACGCCGAATGCGCGGACGACCGGCCGCGCACCACCAGCGGCGCACCGGGCGAGGTCACCCGCGTCGCGCCCGGGGTGGTCGCGGTGGTGTCCGGGCACCTCGCGATGGTGTCGTTCACCGAGCACGAAGCGCGCGTGGACTTCGAGACCATCGAGCGCGAGTTCCCCGAACTGGTGCCCACGCTCGTCGATCACCCCGGCGTCGGCTTCATGCTGGTCCGCAGCCGGGAATTCGGCCCGGTGGTACTCGGCCGCGACGGCCTGCACCGGCTCGCGACCGGCGTCGTGATCGGCGAGGATCCGCTGCTGCCCTACGGTCCGCACGCGGCGGATCTGATCCGCCGCGTCGACACCTTCCCGCACTGCGCGGACATCATGATCAACAGCCGGTACGACGCGGATTCCGACCAGGCCTCGCCGTTCGAGACGCACGTCGGCTCGCACGGCGGGCTCGGCGGTCCGCAGCAGCACGGGTTCCTCGCGTTCCCGAAGGAGTTCCCGGCGCCCGGCGAGCCGGTGGGTGCCGAGGCGGTACACAGGGTGTTCCGCGACTGGCTGACCTTCCTCGGCCACCCCGAACCGGGTTCGGGCAAGCTGGAGGAGCCCGAAGAGATCCACGCCGAACGTTCGGAGGTCCGTTCTTGACCACGAAGCTCACCGTCTACGGCGCGAGCTGGTGCCCCGACGTCAAGCGCAGCCGGGCGCTGCTCGACGGCACCGGCGTCGAGTACGACTACATCGACGTCGAGGCGGACTCCGCCGCCGAAGCACGCGTGCGGGAACTGCAGGACGGCGCACGGCGGATCCCGACGATCGTCTGGCCGGACGGCACGCATCTGGTCGAGCCGTCGGACGACGAGCTGACCGCGCACCTGAACCGGTGAGCGGACTGCCGGACGTGCCGCTGGGCACCCGCGTCGTCGTCCGCTACCGGATCGAGGACGGGTTCACCGACGCGCTCGGCACGCTGCTGGCCCGCGACGCCGCGACGTGCACGGTGGAGACGAAACGCGGCCCTGTCGTCGTCCCGCTCGACGCCGTCGTCGCGGCCAAGCCGGTGCCGCCACCGCCGGAACGCCGCCGCTGACTCCTTTGTGGACACTCACCAGCCGAGCGGCTTCGGCGCCACCGGTTCACCGCGCCGGTCCCGCAGCACCTGGATTCCCAGCGGCACGAGGACCAGCGCCAGCAGCCCGGTGAAGACGAGGTCGGGCACCACGGCCTCCTTGAGCACACCCATCCAGATGGTGTTGCTCGCCAGGAAGACCAGTGTCCGCCCGGTGCCGAACACGCCGGATCGCCAGAGTCCGATGCCGAGCAGCAGTCCTCCCGCGTACTGGCAGGCGGACGCGGTGACCGGGACTCGCCAGGGACCGTAGGAGATGTCGGCGTAGCCCGCCATGATCGACCGCACGGTGTCGTCGAGGCCGTTCTCCGCGATGAGCCGGAACGCGGTCTGGTCCACTCCTGCGAAATAGGCGCGGGCGAAGAGCCCGAAGACGAGCAGCGTGCCGCCCCACGCGACGAGCTTCGGGCACCGGCGCACGGCGAGGTGGGCGAGCGTGACGAACGCCGGGAACAGCAGGATCGCGCCGAGCACGAACAACGCGTCGCCCGCGGTCACCAACGCCGGGTCACGCACGTAGGAAGCCAGCCGCGCAGGCGCCGCGAACGGCAACTCCGCGAAGGCGTCCAGTTCGGCGTCGGTGAACTGTCCGCCATGCAAACCGAGGTAGCGCAACAGGAATCCGGCGAACCAGATCGGCGGGGCGAGGATCAGCGCTCCGCCGCCGACGAAGCGGCCGGGGAACCAGGAACCGGGCACCGCGCGCGGCGGGGTCTTGAGTCGTTCGAGCATGTCGCCCAGCGTCGTCGTTCGCCGGCACCGCGCACATTGCCCGATCGTCGGGCGCCGCACCCGTCTTTCGTCAACCGGCGATCGCGGCTTCCACGCCGTCGAACAGGATCTGGAGCCCGGCCTCGAACGTCAACCGCGCTTCGCGCTCCAGATACGGCGTGCAGTCGTCCGGGTCGGGTTCCATGCCGCCCAGCTTCGTCACCATGGGGAACCGCTCGGCCAGATCCGGTGCGAGTTCGGTGAGCATTCCGGACCGGGTGTACCACCACTCCTCCTCGGAGACGTCGATCTCCCGCGCCGCGAGCCGGGCTTCCGCCGCGATCTGCGCCGAACCGCGCACGAGGCTGAACACCGAGCCGAGCACCCAGCGGACCCGGTGGGCGGGCAGGCCGGTCGCGAACAGGATGCGAAGCACCGTCTCCTGCAACGCGAACTCCCCCGGCCCGAGCACCGGGCGGGCGTAGGAGATCTGCAGCTGCCACGGATGCCGCAGGTAGAACGTCCACAGGTCCTCGGCGAACGCCGTCGCGGCAGCACGCCAGCCCGCTTCGAGGTCGTACTCGCCCGCCAGCTCGGCCAGCGCGCGGTCGACCATGAGGTCGAGCAGCTCGGCCTTGCTGGGCACATAGGTGTAGAGCGCCATCGCCGTCCGCCCGAGCCGGTCCCCGACCGCGCGCATCGACAGCGCCGCCATCCCGTCCGCGTCCGCGATGGCGATGGCCGCGTCGACGATCTCGTCCACGCTGAGCGCGGGCCTCGGACCGCTTTTGACCTGCGCGGACGCGCCCTCACGCCAGAGCAGGGCCATCGAACGGCGGGCGTCGCCCTGCGCCGCGAAGACAACCACCTTGCAACTCCTTACAGCATAAAGTACCGTGACCCGGCCAACTCCTTACAGCATAAATTATCAGGGGGATTCATGCCGGGGCTCGAGGCTGCCGACAGTCACGACGTCATCGAGGTCCGCGGGGCCAGG
This sequence comes from Amycolatopsis sp. NPDC059027, assembly GCF_042739735.1. Taxonomy (NCBI): domain Bacteria; kingdom Bacillati; phylum Actinomycetota; class Actinomycetes; order Pseudonocardiales; family Pseudonocardiaceae; genus Amycolatopsis; species Amycolatopsis sp. NPDC059027. Next base: position 135,782 of record NZ_JBHYIK010000004.1, read on the forward strand.
GAGAACAACCTGACCGGGGTCTCGCTCGACATCCCGAAGCGCAGGCTGACCGTGTTCACCGGGGTGTCCGGCTCCGGGAAGTCGTCGCTGGTGTTCGGCACGATCGCCGCCGAATCGCAGCGCATGATCAACGAGACCTACACCGCGTTCCTCCAGTCGTTCATGCCGCGCATCGGCCGTCCCGAGGTCGACGCGCTGCGCAATCTGAGCGCGGCGATCGTCGTCGACCAGGAACGGATGGGCGCGAACGCGCGCTCGACGGTCGGCACCGCCACCGACGCGCACACGCTGCTCCGGATCGCGTTCAGCAGGCTCGGCACCCCGTACGCCGGCACCTCGGGCGCGTTCAGCTTCAATCTCGCCGAGGGCATGTGCCCGGCCTGCGAGGGCATCGGGCGAGTGTCCGATTTGGACGTCGGCGAACTGGTGGACGTCGAGCTTTCGTTACAGGAAGGCGCGATCACCGTGCCCGGCTTCACGCCGGACAGCTGGTACGTGCAGATCTATCTCCAGTCCGGGTTCTTCGACCCCGGCACCAAGCTCAAGGACTTCAGCCCCGAGCAGTGGGATGCCTTGCTGTACAAGGAGAACACCAAGGTCAGGGTCGGCACCGCCAACCTCACCTACGAGGGCCTCGCGGTGAAGGTCAAGCGGCTGTACCTGAGCAAGGACAAGGACGCGCTGCAACCCCGGCTCCGGTCGTTCGTCGAGCGGGCCGCGGCGGTGACGACATGCAAGACCTGCCGGGGTGCGCGGCTCAACCAGAAGGCACTGGCGTCGAAGGTGGGCGGGAGGAACATCGCCGAATGCGCGGCCATGCAGATCAGCGATCTGGCCGATTTCCTCCGCGGCCTCGACGAACCGTCGGCCGCGCCGCTGCTCGAGGGCCTGTTGGAGACCCTCGATTCGCTGATCGGGATCGGGCTCGGTTACCTCAGCCTCGACCGGGAATCCGGCACGCTGTCCGGCGGCGAGGCGCAGCGCGTGAAGATGGTGCGCCACCTCGGGTCGAGCCTCACCGACATCACCTACGTCTTCGACGAACCGACCGTCGGGCTGCACCCACACGACATCGAGCGCATGAACAACCTGCTGCTTCGCTTGCGGGACAAGGGAAACACCGTCCTGGTGGTGGAACACAAACCGGAGACGATCGCCATCGCCGACCACGTCGTCGACCTCGGGCCCGGTGCGGGCTCGGCGGGCGGCGAGCTGTGCTACACCGGCGACGTCGCGGGGCTGCGGTCGTCGGACACGCTCACCGGACGCCACCTCGATCACCGGGTGCGGTTGCGGGACGTCTTCCGCGAGCCCACCGGCCGGATCTCCATCACCGGCGCGACGCTGCACAACCTCCAGGACGTCAGCGTCGACATCCCGCTCGGCGTGCTGACCGTCGTCACCGGCGTCGCGGGATCGGGGAAGAGCTCGCTGATCCACGGTTCGCTGGCGAAACGCGAGGGCGTCGTGGTGGTCGACCAGTCGGCGATCCGCGGTTCGCGGCGCAGCAATCCGGCGACCTACACCGGGCTGCTCGACCACATCCGCGCCGCGTTCGCCAGGGCCAACGGCGTCAAACCGGCGTTGTTCAGCGCGAACTCCGAAGGCGCGTGCCCGAAGTGCAAGGGCCTCGGCGTGGTGTACACCGACCTCGCGATGATGGCGGGTGTCACCAGTACCTGCGAGGAATGCGCGGGGAAGCGCTTCACGCCCGCGGTGCTGGAGCACAAGCTGCGCGGCAAGGACATCAGCGAAGTACTCGCCATGTCGGTCACCGAGGCGCGCGAGTTCTTCGGCACCGGTGGCGCCCGCACGGTCCTCGACCGGCTCGGCGACGTCGGACTGGGCTACCTGAGCCTCGGCCAGCCGCTCACGACGTTGTCCGGTGGCGAACGGCAGCGGCTGAAGCTCGCCATCCGGATGGCGGAGAAGGGCTCGACGTACATCCTCGACGAGCCGACCACCGGCCTGCACCTCGCCGACGTCGACCAGTTGCTCGGCCTGCTCGACCGGCTGGTGGACGGCGGGAACACGGTGGTCGTCATCGAGCACCACCAGGCCGTGATGGCGCACGCGGACTGGATCGTCGACCTCGGCCCCGGCGCCGGCCACGACGGCGGCCGCGTCGTGTTCACCGGCACTCCGGCCGAACTGGTGAAGAACGCCGACACCCTGACCGCCCGCCATCTGCGGACCTATCTCGACCGCTGAGCAGCGCGGGATTGTCGTATGCGTACCTGTTGATGTCAATACTCCACGCCAATTGGTAAATCACCAATCATCCACGCAGTACGAAAGTCGGGTCACAGCACGCGAAGCGCTCTCTAGATTCACTCCAGCGCGCGCGAAACCCGGCAAATTTCCCTGTACGGCGAGGAGTTGTCTGATGTCGAGGAAGTTTCTGCTGTCCGGTGCCGCCGCGCTGGCCGTGGTGGCCGCCCCGCTGACCGCGGGCACCGCGCTCGCCGCGCCCGCGGCGGCACCGGCCGTCACCACGGTGTACTACGACACCTCCGCCGCACCCACCTTCCGCGACGTCATCCGGGCGGGCGCGGCGAACTGGAACCGCGCGGTCTCGAACGTGCAGCTGCAGGAGCGGGCCTCGGGCGCGACGCTGCGCTACCAGGAGGGCAACGACCCGCAGGGCTCGTACGCCGAGACCGACGGCCACGGAAGCGGCCGGATCTTCATCGACTACAGCCAAGCACAGCAGTACGACAAGATCCGCATCGCCGCGCACGAGACCGGGCACGCCCTCGGCCTGCCCGACCACTACCAGGGACCGTGCTCGGAGCTGATGTCCGGCGGCGGCCCCGGCCCGTCCTGCCACAACGCGAACCCGAACCAGCAAGAGGCGTCGCGTGTGCAGTCCTTGTGGGCCAACGGTTTCCGGAGCGCGGGCGTCCCGACGCGGATCTACGAGCAGATGCCGGTGCCGAGCCACTAGCGCTCACCCCTTGACCGAAGGGGGCTTTCCTCGCCGCGGCGGGCGGGGAAAGTCCCCTTCGACCTCGTGTTCGACAAGATTGTCGGGGGTGGCGGCTAGCTTGGCGGGGTGCTCACCACCCTGGCTGTCGAGAACTACCGGTCCCTGCGAGATCTCGTGCTGCCGTTGTCCCGGCTGACGCTGGTCACCGGCGCGAACGGCAGCGGGAAATCGAGCCTGTACCGGGCATTGCGGTTGCTCGCCGACGCGTCACGCAACGGCGCCGTCGCCGCGCTCGCCCGTGAAGGCGGGCTGCCCTCCACGCTGTGGGCGGGCCCGGAGACCATCGGCCGCGGTGTCCGCTCGGGCGCGCATCCGGTGCAGGCCACCCGGCGGACGAAACCGGTCGGGCTCCGGCTCGGTTTCGCCGGGACGGAGTTCGGCTACGCGCTCGACCTCGGCCTGCCCGTCCCGGCGGAGACCATGTTCGGCCTCGACCCGGAGTTCAAACGGGAGTGCGTGTGGAGCGGGCCGGTGCTGCGCCCGGCCAAACTGCTGGCCGATCGCGCGGGGCCGATGGTGCGGACGCGCGAGGCCAGGGGGTCCTGGTCCGGAGACATGCACGAGATCCGGCTGACCGACAGCATGCTCAGCGAGTTCGCCGATCCCCGGCGCGCGCCCGAGTTGCTGGTGGTCCGCGAACGGATCCGCTCGTGGCGTTTCTACGACCACTTCCGCACCGATTCCGGGGCACCCGCGCGGATTCCCCGGATCGGTACGCGCACCCCGGTCCTCGGCCACGACGGCGGTGATCTCGCCGCCGCGCTCCAGACGATCCACGAGTCCGGCGGCGGCGACTCGCTGCACACCGCGATCGACCACGCCTTTCCCGGCTCCACCCTGGAGATCGGGAACGTCGACGGCCGGTTCGTCCTGCGTTTCCGGCAACACGGGCTGCTGCGTCCGCTGGACGCCGCGGAACTCTCCGACGGCACGCTGCGATACCTGCTCTGGGTGGCCGCGCTGCTCACGCCCCGGCCGCCGGAGCTGCTGGTGCTCAACGAACCCGAAACGAGCCTGCATCCGGATCTGCTGCCCGCACTCGCCGAACTCATCGCGAAGACGGCGAAGGCGACCCAGCTGATCGTCGTCTCCCATGCGCGGCAGCTGATCCGCGGGCTGGAGTCGGTGTCGGCCGAGCTGGGAATCGAGGTGAACACTCTTGCGCTCGAAAAGGAGTTCGGCCAGACCGTCCTCAGTGGACAGGGGACGCTGGACCGTCCCTCGTGGTACTGGCCCAAACGCTGACCTGGCGTATCGCTCAGGGCTCTCGCAACGCCGGTCCGATCCAGCGGCGGACGAGGCCGCGCAGTTCGTCGTCGGTGGCCGGCGGTGTCGAGGGGTACTGCAGGAAGGACATGAACAGTCGCATGAGGATCTCTGCGAGTCCCTGGAGTTCGGCGTCGGTCGTGACACCGGCGGCCGCCCAGTCGACTTCGGCGTCACGCAGGATCCGGGCGCCCAGCGAGAAGGCCGGAGGCGTGGCGGTCCCGGCAGTGAAGTAATCGGCTTCACCGGCTTGGAGGAGCAGGCCCAAGTAGGGCTCGTCGGGCAGGCTGCGGACGGCGAACACGACGGATTCGACCGCGACCTCGACAGGGCTGTCGAACGAGGCCAGGTGACTCCGCATCCGCTCGGCGAACTCCTCGGCACCCGCGTGGGCGACGGCCCGCAGGATTTCGGGCAGACCGGCGAAGTAGCGGTAGACGGTCTGCCGGGTCACGCCCGCCTCCGCCGCGACGTGGGAGAGGCTGGTCTTGGCCAGCCCGGCACGGTCGATGCACGCTATCGCCGCCTTGACGATCCGGCGGCGTGCCTCGTCCTCGGCGCCGGGAGGGTCGCCCTGCCATCCGTGGTACCCCATGCCGCCCATCGTCTCAGACGAGCCACTTGGTCAACCGATGGCGGACACGGCCGGGCGGGCGAACCGTTTCGCATGCTGCGCGGCCAGCAACAGACCGGCGGCGAAAAAGCAGGCGAGTGCGTAAGGCCCGCTCCCGATCGGGGTGCCGTCGCGGGTGACGCCGTCGTGCGCGCCGAAATAGCCCGGCAGTGTGCCGATCCAGCACACCGCCAACCCGCACAGGTAGATCGCGGGGTAGTACCGGCCGAAGGCGGAGAGCGGCTCGTCCGTTCCGCGACCGGCGGAACGCAGGTGTGCCACGACGATCCACGCCCCGGCCAGCCAGACCAGGGCCAGCTCGACGCCGAGCACCCAGGCCTGCGCGGTCGCGTTGGGGTGGTCGCCACCGAAGAGGCTCGCCGGGATGCCGGCGAGCGCCATGGCCGGTGGGGTGAGGACACCCGCCGCCAGGATGCGCGGTACCAGCGCCCAGCCGCGTCGCGGTCCGCCGTCCCTGGCTCGGCCACCCGTGAAGCGCACGACGAGGTAGGTCATGGCCGCCATCGAGACCGAGGCGAACAACAGCATGCTGGTCATCGGGACCGAGGCCAGCGCGGGGTGGTTGACGATGTGGTTGCCCGGATTCCAGGCCCACCACTTCAGCTGCGGGCCCACCTGGTCGAAGACCTCGTAGAACACCTGGCAGGCAAAGGCGACTACGACGGCTCCGGCCACCGGGCCACGGCGCGCGAAGATCCCGAGCGAGCGGACGAGTTCGTAGGCGAGCTGGCTGATCATCGGGTAGAACGCGACGATGTAGAGCGGCAGCCGGTCTCCCATGAACTGCACGGTGAACTGGTTGTGCGCGAAGATGAATCCGTACAGCCGGTCGAGACCGAACCACTCCGGGAAGTAGAGCGGCGGTTCCGTCACGAACAAATAGACCAGCGAGGTCCACCACAGCGCCAGGTTGACCGGATCGCCCGCCCGGTACCGGCGGACGGCGTGCACGAGCGCGAACACGGCACCGCCGATGATCAGCACTTCGAGCAGCGGCATCGTCCAGTGGGCGAGTCCCCAAGGCGCGCGCACCGAGACCGCCGGGGCGACGTCGTTGCAGTCGAAGCCGAGGCCGCGGGTGACGGCCTCCACTTCGGGCCCACAGCCGGCGCTCATCCCGCCGACGCCGTGATCGTGGCGTCCCGCGTACCGCCCGCCGAGTAGTCGGTGGCCGGTGGCTCGGCTTGCGGGTCGAAACCGAAGGGCACCCGGTGCCGCCCCAGCGCGGCGCGGAACCAGTAGCGCACCAGCCCCGCGATCACCCGCGGGTTCCTGATCATCTCGCCCAGCGACTCGTCCAGGTTGAACACCTTGGCGAAGTGCTCGTCGACGACGTCGTCCTCCCGGGCGGCACCGACGACGAGGCTGAACGCCGGGGCGGACACGGCCGCGAGGAGGCGGCGCTTCCACCCGGACAACCGCTCGGTGCCCTCCGCGCATTCGTAACCCTGATCGCGGGCCATCGCCAAACTCCACGGCACCCCGAGGAGTTTGCGCTGCGCTGTAAGGAATCTCGCGCAGAACCCCGGGTCGAGACTCGTGGCACGGGAGAGGTGCTCGCGCAGCAGCAGAGCCGAACCCGACGCGGAACTGATGCCCTGCGCGTAGAACGGATTGAACGCGCAGATCGAGTCGCCGATGAACGCCAGGCCCCGCGGCGGGTTCGCCCAGCGGTCGTAGCGCCGCCACCTGTTGCCGGTGGAGCGGGTCAGGTGCACCTCCGAGGTGGGCGTGCACCGGTCCATCGCGGAGGCGAACAACGGGGTCCGCACCCGGCGGGCCGACTCGACGAACGCGTCGGTCGTCCGCGGCATTTCCAGGCCCCACGAGCCCATGCAGGCGATGACGCGGTTCCCCTCGATCGGGAAGAAGTTCACCAGGAACTCGTGCTCCGCGGGATGCTCACCCCGGTCCTGGGTCGGCATGAGCACGAGGTGCTGCCACCACCACGACGCCGGTCGCCGCGGCGCCGAAGGCAGCTCGTACCAGCGCGAGGTGTAGGTGACCTTGGCGTCGAGGGTGCGCACCTCGGGTTCCGGCCAGCCCGCCGCCGCCAGCCACTTGGCGACCGGCGAACCCCGGCCCATCGCGTCCACGACGAAGTCGGCGTCCAGGTGCTCGTCACCGTCGGACGTGGTCATCTCGACCCCGGTGACGGCCCCGCCCGTCGTGGCCAGGCCCCGCACGGCGACGCCCTCGCGAATGACCACGTTGGCCAGCTCCCGCACCTTGTCGCGCAGCACCCGCTCGATGAGGATCCGCGAGCTGTAGATCATCGTCATCGCGCTGCGCTTGCGCGCCGACCAGCCCTCCTTGTCGAGGTAGGCGGCGTCCATCGACGGCATCAGGTGCAGTCCGCCCGCCGCGATGAGGTCATCCTCGAAACCGGGGAACAACGCGCCGATCGCCCGGCGGCCCGAGTTCAGCAGGAAGTGCGGATGCTTGCTCTGCGGCACGCCGCGCCGGTGCTCGGCCTCCGCGGGCAGCTCGTCCCGTTCCAGCACGAGCACCTGGTCGAAGTACGGGGACAGCGCCCCGGCAGTACACAGACCAGCGGCACTTCCCCCGAGGACGACAGCGGTGTTGCCGAGCTTCACGCGAACCAACTCCGAACGTCATTCATACAAAGTTGGAGATAATGTATGAATGACGGCGCGAGCATGTCAACAGTCACGGTGCCGTTGCCCGCGTTCGGCCTAGGCCGGGGAATCAGTGCACGCCGCCTCGATCACGGCGGTGTCCCAGTAGAACGGCAACACCTCGATGATCCGGCCGTACTCGACGGTGATCGTCTGCAGGATCGGGAACTCGAGTTCACGCCCGGTCGCCCGCGCCCTGGCACGCACCCGGGTCAGCACGACGAGCGGATTACGACGGCTCAGGAAGGTCTGCTCGACCATGTCGAAGGATTCCCAGGTCTCGCTCATCGCGACGAAGAACCGCTCCATGCCCGCGTGACCGCGCCACTCCCCGCCGTACGGCAGGGAATCCGCCTGGCGCAGCACGACATGCCGCGCGAAGAAGGGAGCAAGCGGCGCAAAGGAGGCCTTGCCGGGCCCGCCCGCGGCGAGATACTCGGCCTCCGCCGCGTACATCCCCTTAAGCACTGCCTCGGCGTCCGTTGTCGATGACGTCGTCATACCGGCCACTGTGGACGATCGCCGCCGGAACTTCCGGCGGAAATCGGCCATGACCGTGAGAGCCAGGCGGAATGGATTGCACACCACACAGGCACCCCGCGACGATGGCGGCCACGAGCAGCCGGCTACGAGCCATTGCCCATGACACGATCGCCCTTCTTGACCCAGGTAGGTACGCGACCGCTGCGAGGCGGGCGGACTTCGCCGGGAGCGTCACACACGCGATCTCCCGCACCCGTCTTCACACGGCTGAAGACATCCTGGCCCCCCGAGCAGAAGGACGATCTCCCCGAAGTCACAGTCACCAACGAGTCGTACTGGACGCCTGGGGTTGCGGTGTCTTGAGCAACGATCCAGCCGTGGTCGCACAGGTTTCCGGAAAGCCTTGATCAACAACCGTTTCCTCGGCCACGTCGCGTTTGCGGTCCTTGATCGACAGCACGGGCATCCGACGGTCACCACATTCGCCGACACGGTCCAGAACCTTGAGGAACCACTCACGCGATCTTGATTCACCCCATCGTGTCGAACATATGTTCTATCGACGCAGTATGATGGTGGTGTGTCCGAGAACCTGTCCACTCTGGAACCGCCGCAGGAGCTGTGGCGGCGATCCGGTCGTGCACTCGCCGACGAGGTGCGTACACGACTGGAATCCTTGTGGCGCCTGGACGCTGAGCTTGGCAAGTTCCTCGCGGAGATCGACTCTCGCGGTGTGTCCGAGCTGTACGGGTATGGGTCGACAGCGGCGTGGTTCGCGCACATGGCGCGAATGTCGCGTGGTGAAGCCAAAAAGTACCTCGACCGAGCCCACGGGTTGAACCCCGGCCGCAATATCGACGGTAGCGAACTCCCCGCCGCCGCGCCAGCAACGCACGCGGCCGCGCTCGACGGTGAGATCGGGCCGCATCACAGCGACCGGATTCTCCAGTTCCTCAAGAAGGTCCCCAGCTTTGTGTCCGAAAAGGATAGAAGCAGCGCCGAGAAAATCCTCGTCGAGCTGGCCCGGCACGCCACACCGCAAGAGGTCGTGAAGGCCGCTGACGAGATCCTGGCCCGCATGGACCAGGACGGGAAGCCCCCGAAGGACCCGGATCCGCCGGAGCGGAAGCCGGAACTGCGGTTGCGGCAACGGAAAGACGGCTGGTTCGACATCGACGGACAGCTCGACCCCATCACCGGAACCCGCCTCAGCACGATTCTCGACCCTCTCGCCACACCACGGCCCGCCGGGGAGGACAAGTGGCCGGACCTGCGGTCACCGTCCCAGCGGTACGGGGAAGCCTTCGGCGAAGCCATCGCCATGCTCGCCAACGTGCCGGATGTGCCCGGCGGCGACCGCGCCCAGCTCCTGGTGACCGTGACGCTGGACGACTTGAAGTCCAAGCTGGGTACGGCGTGCCTGGATATGGTCAGCACCATCACCGCAACCGAGGCCCGTATGCTGGCCTGCGACTGCCAGGTCATCCCCGCAGTCCTCGGCTCCAAGGGCGAACCCCTCGACCTCGGGCGCGCCAAACGACTTGTCACCCCAGCGTTACGCAAAGCGCTGAACATCCGCGACGGCGGCTGTGCCTTCCCCGGCTGTCATCGCAAACCCCGACATTGCGACGCCCACCACGTGGTCGCGTGGATGAACGGCGGACACACCGTCCTCCGCAACCTCGTCCTGCTCTGCGGCGCGCATCACCGGCTGCTACACAAAGCCGACTGGAAGGTCCGCATCGCCGAAGACGGATTGCCGGAGTTCATCCCGCCAGATTACGTGGATCCGTTACGCAGACCCCGAAGAAACATCCTCCACGTACCCACCCCTGGCTGATCAGGCCCTCCGGCGGCGGCCGGATGTGCTGAAAGACGCCGTCGGTGCGATGGCCAGGGGGTGCGACAAGGGCGTCCCTCGGACACTCCCGCCCACGCCCTGCCCCACCGAAGGCCGCGAAGGCCTCCTTCACGGCGTCACCACGGCAAGGCCACGATCTCTAGACTCGGGCGAGTGCCTCGACTGATTCACCTCAACGGGCCTTCCGGGATCGGGAAGTCGACCATCGCGCAGTTGTACGCCGACCGGCATCCCGGGGTGCTCAATCTCGACATCGACCAGGTCGTCAGTCTCATCGGCGGGTGGGAGGACGACTTCTGGAACGCGCTCAAGGCTGGTGCGGCGCTCGCCGTCGCCATGGCCGAGACGCATCTTCGGAGCGGCCACGACGTCGTGATGCCCCAGCTCGCCACCAAACTCGCCGAGGTCGAGGGCTTCGAAGCCGCGGCAAGCAGGACCGGCAGCGAGTATCGCGAAATCGTGCTGTGGAGCGGAAAGCAGCAGGCACTCGATCGGTTCGCGGCGCGGGCGGCGAGCGGTGATCCGGCGAGGCACCGGAGGATCGACGACATCGTCAAGGAAAAGGGCGGGCCGGTGTTGCTCGAACGGATTCACGATCACGTCACCGAGTTTCTGCGTCACCGTCCCGAATGCGTGGTCGTGGACACCGAGGAACACGACGCCGAACAGACCTACGACGCCCTGCTCACCGTCCTCGGCCAATAAGGATTCCGTCACCGAACAAGAGATGATCTACGCTTGCCGTGTGGACTTTCCGGGCGGGTGGGACAGCGCGGCGAGGCTCGTCGACGGTCGTTGGGTCGAGCGGCGGCCGCGTCGGCCGGAGGTGGCGGCACGGCTGCGTACTGAGGCGCGGCTGATGCCGTGGCTGGCGCCTAGGTTGCCGCTCCCCGTGCCCGTGCCGCACGTCCTCTCCGAGGCTCCCTTGGTGGTGCGCCACGAACTCGTGCCCGGGGAACCACTGGAGCGCGCCGACGCCGACGCCGGTCACCGCCTCGGCGTCTTCCTGCGCGCTCTCCACGACGCTCCAAGCGACGAAGCGATCCGCCGCGGGGTCCCGTCCGCCGAGGAGGCAGCCAAAGAACACGCGGCGATGATCGACCGATTCCGCGCCGAGGTCGTTCCGATGCTGCCCGCCGATCACCGACCCGCCGCGGGCGCACTCCTCGACGCAACACGGGAACTGAGCGGCGACACGCTGGTTCACGGCGACCTCGGGCCAGAGCACGTGCTCGCCGGCGAAAACGGTCTCACAGGCATCATCGACTTCGGCGACACGCACATCGGGGACGCAGCCATCGACCTCGCCTGGGCGCTGTACGGCACCCCGCGCGCATTCGCCGATGCAGTGGCGACAACGTACGACGCGACCAGCGGACAACGCGAGCGTGCGCTGCGGTGGCACCAGCTCGGGCCGTGGCACGAGGTCACCCACGGCCTGGACACCGCCGACCCCGACACCGTGCGGGATGGTCTCGACGGTGTCGTCGCCAGGCTGGCCGAGCGCTGAGGGCGGATATTCGTTTGCCCGGTTGATCATCACCGGCCTACAGTGCCGCGCATGAGTGCTGTCAACGCTATCTGCTTCGTGAGGATTCGTCGCGCCTAGCGGCGGGCTGACCTCACCACGCGCCAGCTCCGCCGCGCAGCGGTCCGTGACCGGTGCGGCATCCGACGCCGCCCGGTTCTCCACCGAACCCTCGCGGAGCACTCACTCATGCCTTCCCCCTATCCGGGCGGAGCCCACGAACTCGGCCAGAACTTCCTCATAGATCGCGCTGTGATCACCGAGATCGGCAGGCTCGTCGCCCGCACCACCGGCCCGATCGTCGAAATCGGACCCGGCGGTGGCGCGGTCACGCTGTCGATCAGCCGCATTGGCCGGGAAATCACCGCGGTCGAAGTCGACCCGCGGCTCGCGCGACGCCTGAACCAGCGCACCCCCGCGCACGTCGAAGTCGTCAACGAAGACGTCCTCAAGTACCGCTTCCCCCGCGCACCACACGTGATCGTGGGCAATCTGCCCTTCCATCTCACCACCGGCATCCTCAAGCGGATTCTCACCACGGACCACTGGCACACCGCGATCCTGCTGGTGCAGTGGGAAGTCGCGCGGCGACGTGCCGGGATCGGCGGCGCGAGCATGCTGACGGCGAGCTGGTGGCCGTGGTACGAGTTCTCGGTGCACAGCCGGGTGCCGGCGCGAGCGTTCCGGCCGATGCCCTCGGTCGACGGCGGACTGCTCACCATGACGCGCCGGGGCGAGCCACTGGTGGCCGAACGTGCGGGCTATCAGCGATTCGTCAGCGAGGTCTTCACCGGCAGGGGACACGGAATCCGGGAAATACTCCGGAAAAACGGCCAGATCGGGCCGCGGAACCTGAACAGGTGGCTTGCCGTGAGCCAGGTGTCGCCGCGCGCGTTGCCGAAGGATCTCGACGCCGCCCAGTGGGCGGCGCTCTGGCGGCTCACGTCCTGACGATGTCGCGTTCGTAGCCGGTCGTGCTTTCCCGGATTTCCAAGGAGAACGGGGTTTGCACGTCCTGCGGCGAGGCCGCGGCCTCGCCGGAGATCCGCCGGTGGATCAGCTCCACGGCGGCTTCGGCGAGCGCGGCCTTGTCGGGGGCGATGGTGGTCAGCGAGGGCAGGCTGAACGAGCTTTCCTCGTTGTTGTCGAAGCCGACGATGGCGATGTCCTCGGGCACCCGCAGGCCCTGTTCGGCGGCGGCCCGCAGCGCGCCGACGGCGAGCAGGTCGTTGAAACAGAACACAGCATCGGGCGGTGAAGGCAGCGCCAGCAGCTGTTTCATCGCCGACGCGCCGTGAGTGCGGTGGTACTTCTCGACCGGTGCGACCAAAAAGTCCTCATAGGACAGTCCGGCTTCGGACAACGCCGCGCGGTAACCCGCCAGGCGCTGCTCACTGGTACCGCGCTGCGGGTTGGCACCGATGGCGGCGATCCGGCGGCGGCCGAGCCCGACGAGATGCCGCACGGCGGTGCGCGCGGCCAGCACATTGTCGATCGCGACGTGGTCGATGGCCACCTCGACGGCGTGTTCGCCCAGCAGGACCATCGGGATGCCGCCCACCGAGTCCGGGAAGTCCGACGCCTCCAGTGCCTCCGGGTGCACCAGCGCCCCGTCGACGAGGTGCGGGCCGAGCGAGGACAGCGTCGCGCGCTCGCGGTCGCGGGTGCCCTGGGTCTGTTCGATCAGGACACTCCAGCCGCGCCGCTGCGCCGCCGTGATCACCAGGCCCGCCAGCTCGCCGAAGTACGGGATGGCCAGTTCGGGCACCATCAGCGCGAGGAAACCGGTCCGGCCGCGCCGCAGATTTCTGGCGCCGAGGTTGGGCCGGTAGCCGGTCGCGGCGAGCGCCTCCTCCACCCGGCGCCGGTTCTCCGGCTTCACGAACGCGTAGCCGTTCACCACGTTCGACACCGTCTTCACCGACACCCCCGCGAGCGTGGCGACATCCTTGAGCGTGACGGCCACGGCGACCCCTCTCGAACGGGCAGACCTGGAGTCTAACCCCGTTTTGCCTGTTTACAACGTTGTTCCAACGATGTAAAAAGTACCTCATGCGCCTGGGGTGAGCTGGCTCACTCCGGTTAGCGCGCCGTCGCCGTCCGGAGGAGTCGTCGTGTCCCCATCCCGCTCCGCTCTGTTCCTGTTGGTCACCGGTGCCACCGTTACGCTCGCGCTCGGCGCGTGCACCAGCCGCGAAGCGGGCCCTTCGACGTCCTCGACCAACAACGGCCCCGCCGCGTCGGCGGCGTCGAGCGCGCCCGGCGGCACCGGCTGCTCCCGCACGCAGACGGGCTATCCGCAGGTCGACCCGAAGACCGCGATCGTCGGCTTCTCCCAGTCGGAGAAGGAAGCCAACCCGTTCCGGATCGCCGAGACACAGTCCATCCGGGACGAGGCGGGCAAGCTCGGTATTCCGGCCGACAAGCTTCTGGTCACCAACGCGCAGAGCGACCTCAACAAGCAGATCAGCGACATCAAGTCCCTGCTCGACCGCGGCGCCCAGCTGCTCGTCGTCGCGCCGCTCAACTCGGACGGCCTGCAGCCCGCGTTCGACGCCGCGAAGGCCAAGAAGGTCCCGGTGGTCACGATCGACCGCAAGGTGAACTCGGCGCCGTGCACCGACTACCTGACCTTCATCGGCTCGAACTTCGTCGAGCAGGGCAAACGCGCCGCCGACGAACTGGTCCGCGTCACCGGCGGCAAGGGCAAGGTCGCGATCCTGCTCGGCTCCTCGGGCAACAACGTCACCACCGACCGCACGCAGGGCTTCAAGGACCAGCTCGCGAAGACGCCCGGTCTGTCCATTGTGGCCGAACAGACCGGCGAGTTCGACCGGTCCAAGGGCCAGACCGTGACCGAGCAGCTCATCCAGAGTCACCCCGACATCACCGCGGTGTACGCGGAGAACGACGAAATGGGCATCGGCGCGGTCAACGCACTGAAGACCGCGGGCAAGAACCCCGGCAAGGACGTCAAGATCGTGTCGGTGGACGGGACCCGCAACGCCGTCCAGCTGATCGCCGACGGCAGCTACAACGCCGTCATCGAGTCGAACCCGCGCTTCGGCCAGCTCGTCTTCAAGACGCTGCAGGACTTCGCGAGCGGCCAGCCGATCCCGTCGACCGTCGTGATCAGCGACGACCAGTACGACGAGACCAACGCCGCCCAGAAGGTCGGGAACGCGTACTGATGGCCGAGCCGGTCCTCGAAGTGCTCGAGGTTTCGAAGCGCTTCCCCGGGACGATCGCGCTGGACCACGTGAGTTTCGCGGTCCGGCCGGGCGAGGTGCACGCGCTGGTCGGCGAGAACGGCGCGGGGAAGTCGACGCTCATCAAGGTGCTCACCGGCGTGTACCAGCCCGACGGCGGACAGCTGCGGCACCTCGGCGAGGAGGTGACGTTCAGGCGGCCGATCGAGGCACAGCGGGCCGGGATCTCCACGATCTACCAGGAGGTCAACCTCGTCCCGCTGATGAGCATCGCCGGGAACGTCTTCCTCGGCCGGGAGCCACGTTCCAAAGCGGGCCTGGTCGATTGGCGCCGGATCCACGCCGAGGCGGCGGATCTGCTGGCGGGCTACGGAATCCACACCGACGTCCGAAGGCCGCTGGCGAGCCTCGGTGTCGGCGCGCAGCAGATGGTGGCGCTTGCGCGGGCGGTGTCCACCGACGCCCGCGTGGTCATCATGGACGAGCCGACGTCCTCTTTGGAGCCTCGCGAGGTGGAGACCCTTTTCGAAGTCCTTAATGGACTGCACGAACGCGGCATCGCCGTGGTGTACGTCAGCCACCGGATGGACGAGCTGTACCGGATCTGCGACCAGGTGACCGTCCTGCGCGACGGCAGGAAGGTCCACAGTGGACCACTCGCCGAACTCCCGCGCATCGAGCTGGTGTCGATGATGCTCGGCAGGGAGATCCGCGACATCCGCGAGCACGGCGTCACGAGCTTCGGCGAGGACCACCATGCTGAGGCGGAACCCCTGCTGCGCGCGGAAAACCTGACGAGTAAGCACACCATCGACGACGTCTCGGTCGCCATCCGGCCCGGCGAGGTCGTCGGCCTGGCGGGGCTGCTCGGCTCGGGACGCAGCGAGACAGCGCGGGCAATCGTAGGCGCGCTCCCGCTCGACGGCGGCACGGTGTGGCTGGGCGGGCGCAGAGTGCCACCCGGCAACGTCGCCGCCGCGGTCCGCGCGGGGATCAGCCTCCTCGCGGAGGACCGCAAGACCGACGGGATCATTCCGAATCTCTCCGTGCGCGAGAACATCGTGCTCGCGGCGCTCCCCCGGCTGTCGCCGTTCGGCCTTGTCAGCCGCGCGAAACAGGACCGCGTGGTGGACATCTTCATGAAACGCCTGCGTATCAAGGCGTCCAGCCCCGATCAGAAGGTCGCCGAACTCTCCGGCGGCAACCAGCAGAAGGTCCTGCTCGCACGCTGGCTGTGCACCCAGCCGAAGGTGCTGCTGCTCGACGAGCCCACCCGGGGCATCGACGTCGGTGCCAAGGCGGAGGTGCAGGCCCTGATCGACGAACTCGCCACCGAGGGCCTCGGTGTCCTGCTGATCTCGTCCGAAATGGACGAACTGATCGACGGCGCCGACCGCGTCGTCGTGCTGCGCGACGGGGCCGTCGCTGGCGAGCTGTCCGGTGACCGGGTCACCGAGGAAGCCGTGCTCGCCGCGATCGCCGCCGCCGGGGAGGACGCCCATGACTAGCGTGACCGTCGACCGCGCGCGGGTCACCACCTGGCTGCAGAACTACGGCGTCTACCTCGCCGTAGTGGTCCTGCTGCTGTTCAACCTCGCCTTCACCGAGAACTTCCTGTCGCTGGCCAACTTCCGCACGCAGCTCGTGCAGGCGGCGCCGGTGTGCATCGTGGCGCTCGGGATGGCGCTGGTGATCGGGACCGAGGGCATCGACCTGTCGGTCGGCTCGGTGATGTCGCTCTCGGCCGCGCTCGTCCCGCTCTACCTCGGGTACGGTCCGGCCGCCGCGGTCGGCGTCGCGCTCGTGGCCGGTCTCGCCGCCGGGCTGTTCAGCGGGTTCCTGGTGGCACAGCTGGGAATCCAGCCGATCATCGCGACGCTGGCCCTCCTCGTCGGCGGGCGCGGGCTGGCGCTGGTGATCGCGCACGGCCAGCTCGTCCAGTTGCACGACCCCGGTTTTCTGGCGCTGGGCACCGGCGACGTCGCGGGCATCCCGGTCATGGTGCTGGTCGCGGCGGTGCTCGCCGTGCTCGCGGGCCTCGTCGTGCGGCGGACCGCGTTCGGGCGCAGGCTCGTGGCGATCGGCGGCAACCGCACCGCCAGCACGCTCGCCGGGCTGCCGGTGAAGCGCGTGCTGATCGGGGTGTACGCGATCAGTGGCGTGCTGGCGGCCGTCGCCGGCCTGCTCGCGACGGCCCGGCTGGGCGCGAGTGACCCGGCGGACGTCGGGCTGCTCATGGAACTGTCCGCGATCACCGCCGTCGTGGTGGGCGGGACGCCGCTCACCGGCGGGAAGGTGCGGATCCTCGGCACGGTCATGGGCGCGCTGCTGATGCAGCTCGTGCGTGCCACGCTCATCAAACACGATCTGCCGGACTCCGCCGCGCAGATGGTGCAGGCCGCGATCATCGTCGTCGCGGTCTACGTCGCACGGGAACGGAGCCGCCGATGACCACCACGGCTTCTCCGCCTACCAACAGCGATCCCGGCGCACCGGCGACGACGCGGGGTGCGCTGCTGGCGGGTCTCGCCCAGCGGCAGGGTGCCGCGGTCGTCCTCGTGCTCGGCGTCATAGTCGCCTGGTTTTCCTTCCCCCGCTTCGGTTCCGTCGACAACCTCCGCGATCTCGCGCTGCAGAGCTCGTTTCTCGCGGTGATCGCGCTCGGGATGACGTTCGTGATCATCTCGGGCGGGATCGACCTGTCGGTCGGCTCGGTGTACGCGCTGGGCGGCGTCCTCGCGGCATACGGGTCGCAATGGGGTGTGCTCGGCGCGCTCGTGCTGCCGCTCGCGGTGTGCGGCCTGATCGGGCTGATCAACGGCGTCCTCATCGCCCGCACCGGGATGGCGCCGTTCATCGTGACGCTGGCCTCGCTGCTGTTCGCGCGCGGACTGCTGCTCGCGATCACCACGGAAGGCTCGACGACGTACCAGATCCGGCCGGATTCGGCGTTCCTCCACCTGGGACGCGGAACGATCCTCGGCATCGGCGTCCCGGTATACGTGACGCTGATCCTGTTCGCGCTCGGTGGTGTCCTTTTGCGACGGACGCGGTTCGGCCAGTCGGTGTTCGCGATCGGCGGCGCGGAGAACTCGGCGCTGCTCATGGGACTTCCGGTCGCCCGCACGAAGGTCTCGGTGTACACGCTGAGCGGACTGCTCGCCGGGTTCGCCGGCGCGATGACCGCGGCGTATCTCCAGTCCGGTGTCACGGTACTCGGCGTCGGCACCGAACTCGACGCCATCGCGGTGGTCGTCATCGGCGGCACCCTGCTCACCGGCGGCGCGGGCACGATCATCGGCACGCTCGTCGGGGTGCTGCTGCGCACGGTGATCCAGAACGTGATCAACCAGATCGGGACGCTCGACTCCAACTACCAGTCCGTGGTCAGCGGGGCCTTCCTGCTGGTCGTCGTGGTGATCCAGCGGCTGCTCGCCCGCGCCCGCCGGTGATCCTGTTCCGGGATAAGGAGTGTGTACGCCGATGTACCGACAGCTCCGCACTCGTTTGGCCATACTGGGGGCCATATTCACTGTGGTCCTCACCGGTCTAGGCACCGCACCGGCCGCCTCGGCGGCGTCACCACCACAGTGGCAACGGCTGACGCCGCCGTTGACCACCCCATGGACCAAGGACGTCTCCCCCTCGAACGCGCTGCCGGAGTACCCGCGCCCGCAGCTGACCCGCGACAAATGGCAGAACCTCAACGGCGTCTGGGAGTTCGCGAAGGCCGATCCCGGCCAGGCGCCGCCGGTCGGCAAGAGCCTGCCCGAACGCATCCTCGTCCCGTATCCGGTGGAGTCGGCGCTGTCGGGGATCATGCGCCACGAGACGCAGATGTGGTACCGGCGCACGTTCTCGGTGCCCAAGGACTGGCGGGTCGGCCACTCCGGCCAGCGGCTGCTGCTGCACTTCCAGGCGGTGGACTGGGAGGCGACGATCCTGGTCAACGGCAAGCGGGTCACCCGGCACACCGGCGGGTACGACTCGTTCTCCGTCGACGTCACCGACGCGCTGACCCCGGAGCGCGACCAGGAACTCGTGGTCGGCGTCGTCGATCCGAACGACCAGGGCGGCCAGCCGATCGGCAAGCAACGCAAACCGGGTGACGGGATCTTCTACACGCCGTCGTCCGGGATCTGGCAGACGGTGTGGATGGAACCGGTGGCCTCCGCGCGCATCGACCGGCTTGATATGACCCCGGATCTGCCGAACAGCTCGCTGACGCTCACCGCGCGCGTCGGCGGCCCGGTACGGCAGTGGGTCGAGGCGGTCGCCTACGACGGCGGCAAGTTCGTCGGCCGGGTGGTCGGCGAGGCGAACAAGCCGCTGAAACTCCCGGTGCCGGACGCACATCTGTGGTCCCCGGACGATCCGCACCTGTACGACCTCAAAGTACGGCTGCTGGGACAGAACGGCGACGAGGTCGGCTCGTACTTCGGTATGCGCTCGATCGGACTCGGCAAGACGTCCGACGGAAAGACGCGGATGCTGCTCAACGGCAAGGCCGTGACGCAGCTCGGCCCGCTCGACCAGGGGTTCTGGCCCGACGGCATCTACACCGCGCCGACCGACGCGGCGCTGAAGTTCGATCTGCAGACGGAAAAAGCGCTCGGCTTCAACATGGTGCGCAAGCACATCAAGGTCGAGCCCGACCGCTGGTACTACCACGCGGACAAGCTCGGGCTGCTGGTGTGGCAGGACATGCCCGCGATGAAGGACGACATCGAGCCGTCGCCGGCGTCGCGCGTCAACTTCGAGTCCGAAATGCACCGGATGATCGACCAGCACCGCGGTTTCCCGTCGATCGTCATGTGGGTGCCGTTCAACGAGGGCTGGGGCGACTACGAGGTCGGCCGGATCGCCGACCTGGTCAAGACCTGGGATCCGTCCCGGCTCGTCAACGCCGAATCCGGCGTCAACTGCTGCCGGTCCGAACCGGACAGTGGCAAGGGCGATGTCTACGACGACCACACCTACACCGGGCCCGGCGCACCGATGCCCGATCCGAGACGGGCCACTGTGGACGGTGAGTACGGCGGGCTCGGGCTGAAGGTGGCGGGCCACGAGTTCGACCCGCAGGGCAGCTTCGCCTACGAGATGGAGCCGGACAGCGCGACGCTGACCCGGCGCTACGGCGAACTCCAGCAACGCCTGATACTGGCCAAACAACGCTGTGGCGTCTCGGCCGGGGTGTACACCCAGACGACCGACGTCGAGAAGGAGGTCAACGGCTTCTACACCTACGACCGGCAGGTGGCCAAAATGGACTTCTCGGCGGCACGGACGGCGAACCTGGCCGTGATCAACGCGCCGATCGGCGGCGACGTCCCGCCGCTCCCGCCGGGCAAACCCGGACTGGACGGCATCGCCGCCTACCCGTTCGACGAGAACACCGGGACCGTCGCGAAGGACGTCGTCGGCAAGCACGACGCGACGCTGCGAGGTGGCGCCGGCTGGACCGCCGGGCATTCCGGCTCCGCGCTGGCGGTCACCGGCAACGGGCAGTCCGCCGATCCCGGAACGTCCCTTGTGGACACCGCGGGGAACTACAGCGTTTCGGCGTGGGTCAGGTTCAACGCGGCGAGCGACGGCACGGTGGGCGGCGCCTTCCAGACCGTGGTGAGCCAGGACAGCGGTGACCACAGCGCCTTCTACCTGCAGTACTCCGGGCAGGATCGGAAGCTGTCCTTCAGCACGCTCGGCACGCGGGCACTGGCGCCGACCACACCGGAACCGGGTCGCTGGTATCACATGGTCGGCGTCCGCGACGCGGCCACCGGACAGCTGAAGTTGTATGTGGACGGTCAGCCGGTGGCGGCCAAGAGCGTCTGTCTCGGCGAATCGTCGAGCGGTACCGCTGCGATCGGGCGCGGCCGGTACGGCGGGAACCCGGTCGACTTCGTCAACGGCGCGATCGACCAGGTGCGGTTCTACGACCGGGCGCTGTCCGACGCGGACGTCGCGGCGCTGTACAAGAGCGGGAACTGACCTTGACCTGAAGTGAACTCCAGGCGCTAGCCTCGGACCCGTACCTGATCACCAGGGGGAACGGAGCCAAGATGACCGCCGAAGAGACCACACAGGACCGGTTCGACCGGGGCATGCGCAAGCTGAAGGAGGTCAACGGCGAGGGCGCCGGAGCCGTGCTCGACGCCCTCGCCGATGTCTCCCCCGAGCTCGCCCACCAGCTCGTCGCCTGGGGTTTCGGCGACATCTACTCGCGGACCGAGCTGTCCCCGCGCGACCGCCAGCTCGTCACGCTCGGTATGTTGACCGCGCTCGGCGGCTGCGAACCACAGCTCGAGGTCCACGTCGGCACCTCGCTCAACGTCGGGCTCACCCCGGCGGAAATCGTCGAGACACTGCTGCACGCGACTGCCTACTGTGGATTCCCGAAAGCGCTCAACGCGACCTTCGTGGCGAAGAAGGTCTTCGTGGAACGTGGCCTGCTGCCGATCAATCCTTGATGAAGAACAGCATGGGATTGTCGGTCCCGGTGTGCACCGGCTGGGTCAGCCCCAGTTCGGTGCGCACCTGAGTGAGCCGCCGGTAGACCTCGCGAGCGCGGGCCGGGGCGGCGGTGAAGTACCGGATGCCGCGGCCGTCCAGCCAGCGCAGCACCTCCACGCCCTCGGTGAACGGGAGCGGTCGGCGGCGGTGGAACACGTCGTGCACGCTCACCGGGATGCCGGCGGGTACGGCGGGCAGCAGGTTAGCCAGGTACCAGCGGGCGAACGACGCGGTGTGCGCGGCGTCGATGAACAGGTAGTCCGTCTTCGCCGCCCAGTCGTCGTCCCGCTCGCGGACGTCGCCGTGGTGGAAGTCCCAGCGGTCCTTGGCCAGCTCGGGCGGGACCGCGCGGACGGCGTTGTCGATCAGGTCGTAGCTGGCGAGGCGCCCGGATCCGTTGTCCCGCAAGGCTTGCAGGATCCACGTGGTGGACCAGCCGTGGAACGTGCCGACCTCGGTGACCAGCTCGGGCCGGAAGTGCCGGATCAGCAGGTAGGTCAGCTCGGCCTCGATGTCGTCCAGTTTGGCCTTCATCGCGGGGCCGCCGATGATCGTCCGCTGTGCCACGCGGACGTTCTTCAGGTCCGCCGCGTGGGCGCGGTACAGCTCGGTGACGAAGTCGACGTCGAGGGATTCCAGTACGGGACGCATGGTCCCCAAGCTAGGGATCCCTACTTCAGCGGTCGTCACTCCGCGGACGGCTCTTCGCACTCACTCGCGGGAGTGATGCGTCGTTCCCGGGACTGACGAGCCCGCTCTCGTAGGCCACCGCGACGGCCTGTGCCCTGTCCCGCAGCCCCAGCTTGCCCAGCAGCCTGCTGACGTGCGTCTTCACCGTGTGCTCGGTGACCGTCAGCGCCGCCGCTATCTCCACATTGGACAGTCCACGGGCGACGAGCACGAGCACCTCGGACTCCCGCGCGGTCAGCTCGGTGAGCTGTTTACCCTCGGCCGCCACGGGACGCGCCGCGAACTCGGCGATCAGCCTGCGGGTCACCGACGGCGCGAGCAGCGCGTCCCCCGCGGCGACCACACGGACGCCGTCGACCACCTGGCCCGCGGTGCTGTCCTTGAGCAGGAAGCCGCTCGCCCCGGCGCGAAGCGCCTCGTAGACGTAGGCGTCGAGGTCGAACGTGGTCAGGATCAGCACCCGCGTGTCCGGGGTTTCGCGCAGCAGCCGCCT
This sequence comes from Amycolatopsis sp. NPDC059027, assembly GCF_042739735.1. Classification (NCBI taxonomy): domain Bacteria; kingdom Bacillati; phylum Actinomycetota; class Actinomycetes; order Pseudonocardiales; family Pseudonocardiaceae; genus Amycolatopsis; species Amycolatopsis sp. NPDC059027. The sequence goes on from NZ_JBHYIK010000004.1 coordinate 158,087, forward strand.
TGTCGCGGTCACGCCGTCCTGGCGCGGCATCCGGATGTCCATCAGCACCACGTCGGGCCGCAGTTCGACGGCGAGCCGTTCGGCGAGGATGCCGTCCTCGGCCTGTCCGACGACCTCGAAGTCCGGCTGCGCGGCCAGCAGCGCGGCGAATCCCTCGCGCACCACCGTGTGGTCGTCGGCCACCACGATCCGCAGTGTCATCGCCGCTCACCCCCGTGCACCGGCAGCTCGGCCCGCACCTGCCAGCCTTCGCCGGTGCCGCCCGCGGTGCAGCGGCCCCCGACCGCGGCGGCGCGTTCCCGCATCCCGAGCACCCCGTGCCCCTTCCCCGTTCCGGTGCCGTGTGCCACCGGGTTGTACACCCGCAAGCGAACCATGTCCGGTTCGGCGCTCACCTCGACCTCGACCGGTGTGCCCGGCGCGTGCCGGACCGCGTTGCTCAAGGCCTCCTGCAGGATCCGGTACGCGGCCAGCCCGGTCGTCTCCGGGGGTATCGTGTCCCCGTCACGGCGATGACGGACCTCGACACCCCGATCGCGCGCGTCCGCCACGAGCTGATCCAGCTCCGCCCAGCCCGGCTGCGGGGCGAGCGCGGGTTCCTCGTCGTCACCCCGCAGCGCACCCAGCAGCATCCGCATCTCGGCCAGCGCCGCCCGCGCGTCGGCGGCGATCCCGGCGAGCACCGCGCGGTTGTCGTCGGGCAGCTCGGCGAGCCGGTACGGCGAGGTCTCGGCGGTCACCGCGATCATCGACATCCGGTGCGCGACGACGTCGTGCATCTCCCGCGCGATCCGCGCGCGTTCCTCCAGTACCGCGAGCCGCGCGGCCTCGACCTCGGCCATCCGCTCCCGGTCGGCGAGTTCACGCTGCCCGCGGGCCCGCGAGTGGATGAGCACCGCGGTCACCAGCGGCACCGACCACACCACGTAGGCGAGGAATGGCGAGGACTCGTTCATCGCCGACGGGACGGCGGTCAGGATCAGGCCGACGGCGACGACGACCGAGCTGGCCCACGCCAGCCACGCCGTGCGCGGTCGCACCCGCGCCGCCACCACCACGACCGTGAGCAGCAGCAGGACCTGTTGCGGCAGCGGCCACGGCATGCCGTCGGCAGGCCCCCACGGGCGTGCCAGCACAGCCAGCACCCAGCCGGCGAGGGTGAGCGCCCACGCGGTGAGCGGTGCGCGGACGATGACGAACAGCGGCGCGGTGAACACCGCCGTGTAGAGGATCTGGAGCGGAACGGGCACGGCCCCGCGCACGGCGAGGCTGCGCCAGGTCGTCACCACGACGACGGCGGCGACCAGCCAGACCAGGAGTTCCAGCGCGGTCGCCGAGCGCAGCCACGCCCGCGGTGCCTTCACGACTCCGACGCTACCCCGGCGTCCTCGGCCGCCCGGCGCGTCCGCACGCGCCGATAGCTCCAGCCCAGCAGGACGAACAGGATGATTCCCGACAGGATCAGGCTCGCCCCGGCACTCCAGCCGTGCAGCGGCAGCCACGACAGGAGTCCCCACGCGACACCCGCGCCGATGAGCGCCAGCCCGGCCAGCACCGAACCGGCGATCCGCAGTGGACTGGACACGCTGTCCTCGGCCGCCTTCATCGCCCGGGTGCGCACCGGTTCGATGTAGCGCTTCAGCGCGGGGAACTCGGTGGCCAGCGTGAGCAGGCCGGCCAGCACGAGCAACAGCCCCGGCCCCGGCAGCACCAGAAGGACGACGCCGACCACGACCAGCACGGTGCCGACGATCGCCACCAGTATCCGCTTCATTCGCCTCACCTGCCCATCGCCGGTCACGATAACAGTTATCCGTCCGGCTATCTTGCCGGTTCACCCAGGGCGCGGAAAATCGTCAGTATCGATAACCGAGGAATCGCAGGGGAAAGGCAGGAAGAAATGTCGGAAATCAGCAGGCGCGGGGCACTGGGCGCGGGGGCGGCCGCGGCGGCCGCCGCCGGGCTGGCCGCGACGGGCGGCATCGCCGCGGCGAGCACCCCGGCGGGCGGGGCGGCGAGCGGCGCGGTGCCACCGGCGAACGGCGGCGCGTCGCCGTTCCTGTTCTCGCTGAGCAAGACCGCGCCGATGACCTTCGACGGCGGCACGCTGCGCGGCGCCAACAAGGACACCTTCCCGGTGCTCACCGAGGACCAGAAGGGATCCGTCTACCTCGTCCACCTCGACGTCGGCGGAATTCGCGAGCCGCATTGGCACCCGTCCGCGTGGGAGCTGAACTACATCCTTTCCGGCACGGCGAAATGGACGATGCTGGGCACCCACGGGGACGGGAGTTATCACAACTCCGCTTTCACGGCCAAGCAGGGCGACCTCGTTTTCGCGCCGCAGGGTTTCTTTCACTATTTCGAGAACGCCAGCAAGACGCAGGGGCTCGACGTGCTGGTCATCTTCAACACCAGCGTCGGCGAGCCCAGCGACGACATCGGCATCGTCGGCACGCTGAACTCGCTCCCGCGGGACGTGCTCGCGGCCACGTTCGGCGTCCCCGAATCGGCATTCAAGGCAATTCCGACAAAAATCGAGCCGGTGGTGATCACCAAGCGAAAGTAGCAGTGGCTCCACGCACACTTCGTGTCCAGACGGACACTGATGGTGGTAAGCCGGAATGGTGATCGATCCGGTGCTGTTGAGGACGTTCCTCGCCGTCGCGGATTCCGGCGGGTTCAGCGAGGCGGCGCGCAGGCTGGGGCTGGGCCAGTCCACGGTCAGCCAGCACGTGCGGCGGCTGGAATCGCTGCTGGGCCGCGAGCTGTTCGTCCGCGACACGCACCGGGTCGCGCTCACCGGCGACGGCGAGGCCATGACCGGTTTCGCCCGCGACATCCTGGACCAGCAGGATCGGGCGATCCGGTACTTCGCCCGGCCGGAGCCCCGTGGCCGGATCCGGCTCGGGGTCTGCGAGGACCTCGTGCTGTCACGGCTGCCCGAGCTGCTCCGCCGGTTCCGTGGCGACCACCCGCTGGTCGACCTCGAACTGACCGTGGAGCTCAGCGGCGTGCTGCACGACCGCCTCACCGAGGGAAAACTGGATCTGACCTTCGCCAAACGCGGTCCCGACGATTCCGCCGACCTGCCGGTGTGGTCGGACTCGCTGTCCTGGGCCGGGGCTCCCGGGCTCTGTCTCGACCCGGGCGAACCCGTGCCCCTCGTGGTCTACCCGGAGCCGAGCATCACCCGGGCGCGTGCGCTGGACACCTTGCGGCGCAATGGTTTCCGCTGGCGTATCGCGTGCACCTGCACTCATCTCAACGGCCTGCGCGCCGCCGTGCTCGCCGGACTCGGCGTCGGTCTCTTCGCCACGTCGATGGTGCCGCACGGCATGGCCGTTCCGGCCGCTCCGCTCCCGGACCCCGGCAGTGTGGTGTTCGGGCTGAGCAGCCGCCGCCCGCTCACGCACGGCCCGATCGCCGCGCTGTCCGACCTGATCCGCGCGCATCCGTGGACCCCGCAACCGGTACTCGCCCACTGAGCACGGGCAGTGTCCACTGTGGATCCTCTGGTGGCTCGGCCGGTTCATCCGGGCAGTGTCCGGTCGCGGGTCGGGCAATGCCGGTGCCGGAGCCTGGTTTTGCTCATGGTCGTGCTGGAAGCTGGCCACGGCCGGGCCCCGACGCCCGCCGGAACTGGAGGAGATCGTTGATGAAGAAGCTGATCGTCGCCGGGCTGCTGGGGTTCGGTGCGCTCGTGGCCACCGCGGCTCCCGCCTCGGCTTCCGTCTGGTCAGGGCTCCATTACTCCAGCGAATACGCGTGCAACGTCGCCGCGCTCGGAGCCCAGGCGAGCGGCCACACCGGCGTGTTTTGCACGCGAGACCCGCAGGGCTACTACCTGCTGTGGTGGGACTAGCAGAACGACGGATCCGGCGCGGCTCCTCGAAGCCGCACCGGTTCCGCCCTGCCTGCCTAGCCGAGTTCGATGACGCGGTCGGGCACCGTGTCGAGGCTCAGCACCCGATGTCCGTGATGCACACCCGGCGGCAGGTCCATGGCGGCCCGCGCCGTCGCCGCCGCGATGACGCCGGTGCCCCGCGCTTGGGAGCGTCCGGCCGCCCAGCGCGTCCGGCCGTCCGCCGCCCTCGCCAGCGCCAGCCAGCGGTCACTGCCCGGGAAGTGCGCGCCCCGCAAGGCTTTCAGCCGTCCCAGTGGCGGAATCCAGGTCAGCGCCGCCAGGCCGGAGGTCGCCAGCCGGGAGTCGAGACCGAAGTAGGTCCGCACCGGGACGCCGAATTCCGCGGTGAGCGTGTGCTGATCGGAGAAGTCCGCGCGGTAGAGCCGCCGCCTGCCGAAGCCGGGCAGTGTGAACGCCTTCGGCCGGGTGAAGTTGCGGACGCTGCCACCGCCGGGGTCGGCGAACCGGCGGCCGAGCAGATCGTAGGTCCACGCGGTGGCGGCCACGCCGTGCCGCTCGCCCGCGCCCAGCAGCACGGCGAGATCGATCGGGCCTGGCACGGCCTGATGGGCCGCGGCGGCGAGCAACCCGGTCAGTCCCGGTGCGATCCCCACACCCACGACGACCGGCGAGGCCGGGACGAGCCGCTCCAGTTCGGCCACGTACGCCGTCGACGCCGTTATGTCCACAAAGGACATCCCGGCGTCGGTGGCGAGGATGGCCAGCCGGACGTCCTCCGCGCCGCTCGCGTTCACCACGACGTCGACTTCGGGGATCGCGGTCAGCGCGGCGCGGTAGGAGATGTCGTCGGTGAGGTCGACGGCGATGTCGGCGCGGACGGGATCGCGCCCCGCCACGAACGTCTCCCGCCCCAGCTCGGCGACGATGTGCGCGCCTACCGCGCCGTAGCCGCCGAGCACCAGGGTCCGCACCCCGCCAGACTACTGCCCGTCCGTCCCGGCGAGTAGCTGTTCGAAGGGCACGGACGCGAACGGCTCCGTGGCCTGACCTGCGGTGGGCGAGCGTCCGGCCACCATCGCCGCGAGTTCGCCGCCCGCGCGTTCGACCCGCTTCTGCAACGCGCCGAGCGCGTCTCCGCCGCCCCAATCCGACGACGCCGCGTACACCCCGGTCGGCGCCGGAGTCGCGCGCAGGTAGCCGAACAACGGCCGCAGCTGGAGATCGAGCACCAGCGAATGCCGTTCGGTACCACCTGTCGCACCGAGCAGCACTGGCTTGCCTTCGAGCACACCCTGGTCGAGGACGTCGAAGAAGGATTTGAACAGACCGCTATACGACGCGGTGAACACCGGTGTGACCACGATCAGCCCGTCGGCCCGCTCCACCGTGTCGATCGCGGCCCGTAGTTTCGGGCTGGGAAAGCCGGTGAGCAGGTTGTTCGTGACGTCGACGGCGAAATCGCGGAGTTCGATCACCTCGACGGCGGCCTCGCCCAGCGTGGTCACCGTCGCGGCGGCGAGCCGGTCCGCGAGCAGCCTGCTCGACGAGGGCTGGCTGAGCCCGGCGGTGACCACAGCGAGTGTGCGTGTCATGACTTGACCTCTTTCCGAGTTACGCCAGTGCCTTTTCGGCTTCGCGCGCGGCCTTGAGCGAGGCGTGCGTCGGCGCCTCGGGGACGTGCTCCGGGCGCCGGGCATCGAACTCCTTGCGCAGCACCGGAAGCACGTGCTCGCCGAGCAGGTCGAGCTGTTCCAGCACGGTGTCGAGCGGGAGGCCGGCGTGGTCCATCAGGAACAGCTGGCGCTGGTAGTCGCCGAAGTGCTCGCGGAAGCTCAGCGTCTTGTCGATCACCTGCTGCGGGCTGCCGACGGTCAGCGGCGTCTGCTCGGTGAACTCCTCCAGCGACGGCCCGTGCCCGTACACCGGCGCGTTGTCGAAGTACGGCCGGAACTCGCGCACCGCGTCCTGGGAGTTGGGCCGCATGAACAGCTGCCCGCCGAGCCCGACGATCGCCTGGTCGGCCTTGCCGTGCCCGTAGTGCTCGTACCGCTCGCGGTAGAGCTCGATCAGGCGCTGGAAGTGCTCCTTCGGCCAGAAGATGTGGTTGGCGAAGAAGCCGTCGCCGTAGTAGGCGGCCTGCTCGGCGATCTCCGGGCTGCGGATCGACCCGTGCCAGACGAACGGCGGCACGTCGTCGAGCGGCCGCGGCGTCGAGGTGAAGCCCTGCAGCGGCGTGCGGAACTTGCCGGACCAGTCGACGACGTCCTCGCGCCACAACCGGTGCAGCAGGTGGTAGTTCTCGATGGCCAGCGGGATGCCCTGCCGGATGTCCTGGCCGAACCAGGGGTAGACCGGCCCGGTGTTGCCGCGGCCCATCATCAGGTCGACGCGGCCGTCGGCCAGGTGCTGGAGCATCGCGAAGTCCTCGGCGATCTTCACCGGGTCGTTCGTGGTGATCAGCGTGGTCGAGGTGGAGAGGACGATCTTCTCGGTCCGTGCCGCGATGTAGCCGAGCATCGTCGTCGGCGAGGACGGCACGAACGGCGGATTGTGGTGCTCACCGGTGGCGAAGACGTCGAGGCCGATCTCCTCGGCCTTGAGCGCGATGCGGACCATCGCCTTGATCCGCTCGTGCTCCGAGGGTGTGGTGCCGGTGGCCGGGTCGGTCGTGACGTCGCCCACCGTGAAGATCCCGAACTGCATGACCCGCTCCTTCCATCTACTTGAGCGCTCAACTGTAATCGCGCAAGAGATATTCCGGAGCGTGGGGCCGGTCACCGGGACCGGCCCCGGCCGCGATCAGGCGGTGCAGTTCTTCTGGGCGTCGGTGCGGACCTTCGCGCCGGTGAACTCCTGCAGGATCGCGAGGTTCTCCGGGGCGTAGTTGGTCGCGGTGATCTTGTCGGCGTCGGGGCTGCCCAGCTTGCCGGTGTAGGGCGCCGACTTCTCCAGCCAGTAGGCCGACCGCAGGAACTGGGTCAGGACCAGCTCGCGCAGCTTCGGCTCGTTCTTGATCTGGGTCCAGTACGCGGGGTGCTTGTCCTTGGCCACTCGCAGGTAGAGCAGCAGGTACCGCAGGTTGGTGGCGACGATGTCGCGGGCGTTGCTGGCCCCGACACCCTTGATGTACTCCTGCAGCACGGTCACCGCGGGCAGTCCGGTCAGCCCGGCGTTCAGTTCCGCCGTCACGCCCTGGAGGTGATAGCTGCCCTGGGTGCTGTCACGCAGGTAGATGCCGTCCATGGAGTCGCTGAGCCGATCCTTGATCAGCGGCAGGATCTCCTTGCGGGGGAAGCCGTCGTGCAGCGGGATCTTCAGGTCCTGCCGGGAGGCGTTGATCCAGGCCGCGGTGTACTGGTTCCACGTGGTCCGCGCCCCGTCGAGGTCCCACATGTGGGTTTCCTCGTGGATGGCCACCATCATCGACTCGGCGAACGACTCGAAGCTGTTCTTCTGGACGAACTGGTCCCAGTACTTGTCCTTGGCCTGCGCGACCGCCAGTGCCTGCCCGCTGGGCCAGCGCCGCTGGTACACGGCCTGGAGGGTCGGCATCCAGTTCGAGGCGGAGAACCTCGCCCTGAGATCACTCACGTCCGCGGTGGGATTCGACGGTTCCTCGTAGCAGTACGGCGCGGCGGGTTCCGGGACAGGTGTTGCTGCGGCGGCGGTTCCCGCCATCGGCGCCAGCGCGAGGAGCACTGTCGCCAGGGACAGGACACGGATGCGGCTCACGGGGACCTCGGTTTCCGAGCGGACGTGCGCTGGGGGACCGGGGCCGCCGCTCTCGTCGTCGTCACGGTGGAGCGTATTGACCGCCGTTACCGCCGCACTAATCCCATTTCGCCATAACATCCCGTGATCCCCGGTCCCGTCTTGCGCGGAACTACCGGTCGGGTGACTTGGCCGGTTCGGGAACGCGGAGGACGGTCACCGCGTTGATCGGCGGCGGCGGGCCGTCGGGCACGCGAGGGCCCGAAGACCGGGTGACCAGACGACGTACCCGGGTGCACAGGAACGAGACGAGCGCCTCCAACGGTCCCTTGCCCGCCGTGGCCCGCCAGGCGAGGCCGATCAGGAGCACCGCGCACACCTGGAGGAAGTACCCGACCACAGCGTCGTAGGTGTCGTAGTCGGAGTTGATGAACATGACGTGCACGGTGTACAGCGTCAGCGTCATGCTTCCCGCCGCGGCCAGCGGCGCCAGCACGATCCGCACGACGCGCCGGACGTGCCGTTGCGTGACGTGTCCCAGCAGCAGCAACGCGCCGAGCAGCGCGACCGCCGTGCCCGTCGTGCCGACCAGATCCGGCGGGGTACTGGTGTGCGGGGAGTCCACCGCGAGCCACCACCACGATTCCGGCGGCACCGTGCCGTCCGCGCCGAAGCGCAGCACGTCCGCCGTTTCCGCCGTCGTCAGGAAGCTTTCCTTCTGCGCCAGCCAGATGTGCAGCAGTCCGCCCCAGCGGTTGAGCAGCAGCGAGGACACCACCGCCGCGCTCACCGCCATCACCACACCGGACGTCAGCAGCGCGGCCGCGACCTTCACGCTCGACAGCTTCAGCCTGCCGATCACGATCCCCGCGGCCAGATACGGCAACCACGACAGCGCCGGGTATTCGCCGGTGAGCGTCAGCTCGGACAGCAGCGAGAGCGGATGCTCGAAGAGGTAGCTCCAGGTCGGATTGAGCAGCGTCGGCTTCGGCAGATGCGGCAGCCAGTAGTGCATCAGCACCGGAACGCCGCCCGCGAGCGCGGCGCCGACGACCCCGACCAGCCACGTCGGCAGGAACACCAGCGGAATCGCGAGCAGGAACATCACGCCGTAGTAGGGCAGGATCACCGCGGCGATCGACGCGTCGGTGTAGCCGAGCACGAGCCCGACGACCGCGATCGCCAGCGCGCGGGTCACGAGCGCCGCGATCTGGCCGCGCGCGTCGGCGGCGCCCACCCGGCGGCGTCCGGTCAGGAACGCGATCGTCACGCCGGCCAGGACAGCGAACGCCGCCGCGGCCCGGCCGCCGAAGATCGTGAACGACAGTGTCGGCGCGCCGGACTCGGTCGATTCGTACAGCGAGTGCACGGCCATCATGCCGACGAGCGCGATCCCGCGGGTCGCGTCGATCGCGACCAGCCGTTTCCGTTCGCTCACCGCGCCATCACCGCGTCGACGAGCGCCTGCCCGAGTTTCGTGCCCGAACGCCACGGCACCGAGAGCCCGGCGTCGGTGAACCAGTCGCGGGTCGCCTCCGGATGCGGGCCGACGACGCCGACCTTGCCCGAGCCGAACGGCGTCACGACCGCCGCGATCTCGCCGTTGGAGTATCGGGCGACCACGTTGGCCTTCGCGCCGTCCTTGAGCCAGAAGTACGGCCCGTCCTGGAAGAACAGCTTGCGACGGCGGAACATCCCCCAGCGCACCTTCACCAGCGTGTTGCCGTCGTGCTCGACAGTCGCGCCGTCGGATTCGATGTACTGGTCGGTGTCGCCCGGCAGCAGGCCGAAACCCGGTGTCGCACCGGCGAGATAGCCGCCGAGGCAGAATCCGAGATACGCGCCGCCTTCGGAGACGAAGTCGCGAATCACCTCGCGCCGGTTCTTCAGATGCGGATAGGAGTCCTCCAGCGTCCCGCCGCCCGGCTGGGCGTAGAGCGCCGCCTCCTCCAGCGATTTACGCTTCAGCGGGACGTCCCCGCCGGGCCCGGCGTACTGGACCCGGAAGCCGTGCCTGCTCGACCGCAACAACTCCGCGACCGCCTCCGGGCAGCCCTCCGTCGTCGCCGGGCCGCGATACACCAGCGCCAATGGCTTGCTCACGAAGCACCTGCCTCGGCCATCGTGACGACGCCTTGGGCGGGGATCCCGCGCCATCGTGTCCCGTCCGGCAGTTGCTCGCCCTTCATCAGCAGCGACAACGACCCCAGTGAGGTTTCCTTGCCCACGACGGCGTCGTAGAGCACGATCGCGCGGGTCCCGATGGTCGCGCCGGCTTCCACGGTCACGTACGACATCTTCATCACCCGGTCCTCGAACAAGTGTGTTTGCAGGGAACTCTCCGTGCCGACGGTCGCGTCGTCGCGGACGCGGACCAGGTCGAACTCGGTGAGATAAGTGGTCCCGATCCAGGTCCGGCGGCCGATGTCCGCGCCGAACCAGCGCAGGATCGGCGGCAGGAACGGTGTCCCGACGAGCATGCCGACCCCGGCGGGCACCGCGGCCGCCTCGTACAACCCGGTGGTGAATTCCGCGTAGCGCACGAACTTGCTCCACAACGGCTCCACCCGCGGCCGGTACACACCGACCAGATTCCGTTTCGTCGCCGCGCAGTACCCGATGGTCGCCAGGCCGACGGCGATCGCGACCAGCGGCGACACCAGCGCGGGAATGTAGAGGTAGTTGCCCTGCGCCAGATCCGACAGGATCGTCAGGTAGAGATAGAAGCTCAGGCCGAGCACGGTCGCTGGCAGCGTCGCGCGGAAGAACTCGATCATCAGCCGGTGTGCCACCACCTTGCGCGGCGGCGAGAACGTCTGGTCCTCGGCGAAGTTCCCGCTGTCCTGCCGCTGGGGCAGGTGGATGGCGGGCGAGCCCAGCCACGACGTGTCGTCCGGGACCCCGTCGTACGGCGGCACCGTGCTGACCCCGACCAGCGAGCCGTCACCCATGCTCGACCCGGCCGGGACGAACGCCGCGTTGCCGACGAACGCGCGGCTGCCGATCTCGGTCGGCAGCAACGCGATCCGGCCGTTGGCGAACGTCGCGCAGCCGACGCTGGCCATGTCCGCGACGAAGCTCTCCTTGCCCAGCGTCAGCAGATCCGGGTCGATGTGGCCCGCGGTCGACACCTCGGCGCGATCCCCGACCCGCGCCCCGAGCAGCCGCAGCCAGGGCACCGTGTAGAGCGTGGCGTACAGCGAGTTCGTGAACGTCAGGCTCATCTCCAGCAGCTTGTCGGAGATCCACTTCCGCACGCCGAGCATCGAGCGCACCGGGAAAACCCCGACCGGCGCCGTCCGCAGCACCATCCGCTTGCCCAGCGCCACGACCACACACACGGTCAGCACGAACACCGGCCCGGCGAAGATCGTCGCGAGCACCCCTGCCAGCACGCCCCAGCCCAGCAGCGCCCACCACACCAGCGCGACACCCGGCACGATCATCGCGATCGCCAGGAACTCCAGCCAGATCAGCCCGAGCACCGCGGCACCGAGGTGCCGCGGCCTCCAGCCGCCCATGTCGCCGCGCGCGTCGAGCATCACCTCGGCCGCGGGCTCCAGCGACGTCGTCGGCTGCGCGGGAGACCCGGACCAGCGGTCACCCGCCGGGACGATCTCCTCCTGCCCCAGCACCGACTGCTCCCCGACCGCGGCCCATTCGCCGACGGTGGTGCCGGGTTCCAGCACGGCGTTCGCCCCGACGAAGGCACCGTCGGCAATGGTGATCGGGGCGACCGTCACCCAGCCGTCCTCGACCCGCCACGGCCGCAGCACCGCGCCGTAGCCGAGGGAGACGTCGTGTCCGATGTGGACCATCGAGGGCAGGCTCACCGAACTGGTCGCGATGGTGCTGTGCCTGCCCACCCGCGCACCGAGAACCCGCAGGTAGAGCGCCATCATCGGGGATCCGGACAACACCGGGAGCGGGCCGATCGCCAGCAACATGTCCAGCGTCCACAGCCGCAGGTACGTGGGCCCCCACAACCGGTACCGGCCCGGTTTGATACCGAGGGAAAGCGGGCGCGCCACCAGCGGCGGCACGATCCAGCGCACGCCGAGATAGCTGACCAGGATGGCGACCAGCAGCTGCACCAGCACGCGGACCGAGACCTGGCCGTCGTTCTGGGTGTACACATAGGACACTGGCAGGCAGATGACCAGCAGGAGCAGGTAGATCGCGACGAGCTGGGCCCCGCCCGCCGCGGCGATCCGCCGTCCGCTGTGCCGGATCGGCGCCGGGCGCGGCGCCGCCGTGCCGACCTGCTCGGCCGCCCCCAGCTGCGCGGACAACGCGCGCACGGTCGGGTTGGCGTACAGATCCCGCACCGCCACCGAAGCACCGATCTCCATCGAGCGCAGCTTCGAGACGACCTGGGCGGCCAGCAGCGAATGCCCGCCGAGATCGGCGAAGAAGTCCGCCTCGACCGAAAGCTGCTCCGGTTCCAGCCCGAACACCCCGGCCCACGCCGCCCGGACGCGGGTTTCCAGCTCGCCCTCGGCCTCGACCACCGGGCCGGTGCTCGCGGTGAGCCGCTTGCACTGGGGAAACGGCAGTTTCGGCCGGTCGACCTTGCCACTGGGCATCATCGGCAGCCCGGGCAGTTCGTCGAGGTAGGCGGGCACCATGTAGGCGGGCAACCGTTTCCGCATGTCCTCGTGCAGGCGGTGGACGAGTTCCTCGCGGCTCTCCCCGGCACCTTCCTCACCACGGACGATGTAGCCGACGAGTTCCTTGGCGGCGTCGGCCGGTTCCGGCGGGGCGATCAACGCGACCACCGCCTCGGCCACCGCGGGGTCGGCGAGCAGCACACTCTCGATCTCGCCGAGATCGACGCGGTAGCCCCGGATCTTGACCTCGGCGTCCGCGCGGCCCAGGTATTCGATTTCCCCGTCTTCGGTATAGCGGCCGAGGTCGCCCGTGCGGTACAGCCTGCCGCCGTCGCGCGCGAGCGGATGCGGGAAGAACTTGTCGGCGGTCAGCTCGGGACGTCCCACGTACCCGCGGGCGACGCCGGGTCCGCCGAGGCAGATTTCGCCGACCTCGCCGAAGGGGACCGGGTTCCGGTCTTCGCCGAGGATCAGCGCCGAGTAGGTGGGCAGTGGTTTCCCGATCGTCACCGGCCTGCCCGGCAGCAGCTCGCCCCAGGTCGCGGTCACGGTGGCCTCGGTCGGGCCATAGGTGTTGAGGATCCGCCGGTAGGGCTTGGCCCAGCGCTCGACGAGCTGCTGCGGACAGGCCTCGCCGCCGACGAGCAGCTTGCGGATGCCCGGCAGCTCACGCGGCAGGGTCGCCAGCAGCGTCGGAACGCAGTAGAGCGTGGTGATCCGCTTGTCCTCGAGGAAGTCCGCGAGTTCGGCGCCGAGCCTGCGCGAGTCCGTCGGACCCGCCACCAGCGTGGCGCCGACCGCCCAGGTCGGCCAGATCTCCTCGATCGAGAAGTCGAACGAGATCGTCATGCCCTGGTACACCCGGTCTTCCGGCCGCACGTCATACACCGCCGGGACGACGTCGAGGAAGTTGCAGATGCTCGACTGCCCGACCTCCACCCCCTTCGGCCTGCCGCTGGAGCCGGAGGTGTAGATCACATAGGCGGCCGGATCCTCACCCGGATCGGGCTCCGGGCGGATGTCCGGCGCGGCGGCCAGCTCGTCGGCGGCGAGGTCGAGCACGAGCAGCTCGACGCCTGCCGCCGTGGCGTCGCCGGCGTTCTCCGCCAGCTCGGACGAGGTGATCAGCAGATCCACCGCGGAGTCACCGGCGATGTAGGCCACCCGGTCCGGCGGCGAGGCCGGGTCGATCGGCACGAACGCCGCACCCGCCTTACCCACCGCCAGCAACGCCGCGTAGGTGTCGAACCCCCTCCGCAGCAGAATCGCCACCCGGCACCCGCCCGCGACACCCCTCCCGCGCAGCACGTGAGCGAGCCGGTTCGCGCGGGCGTCCAGCCCGGCGTAACTCAGCGCATCCTCCTCGTGCTCCACAGCGATCGCCCCCGGTACCCGGTCCGCAGTGGCCTCGAACACGTGATGCAGACGTCGTTCCCGAGCCGGGGTGGCGGCACCGCGCGCCCCGGCGATGGTCTCCAGTGTCGTCACGCCACGCCCACAGGAAACTCATAGAAATAAAGCACGAAAATCCCCTTAGCCACGGTCAAGTCGCCGTCATCGGATTGACTACACGGATGTCGGCGATTTCATACGAAGGCGTTACAGTCAGCCAACCACAGATTCGTCCTGGCAGCCAAGCACTCCAGGCAAACTCTTCTCAAACTACGAGAACATCCTTGCACGCTGCGCTGACGGCATGTCGTGATTTTCCTACCAGCCAAGAACTCGCCGGTTTCGCACCATTCGACCAATCCGCGAACATGACGGCCCCGAACACGTCAGACGTCCCCTTTCCCCCTGCCGATTACCGGCGCCATGATCATCACCCGGGAGTGTCTGTGAAATTCACATGAAAGCGCACAAAGACGTGTTCAACCAAACATGAACAAGTTTCGTAACACCTTCTGGATTGATCCCGGACTTTCGTCGTGCCGAGTGTGCCCACACCCCCTCGGTACCCCTCCCGGCGGCCCCCTCCGCCCCGCCCGGCACGGGCTCTCCCCTGCCTGACGCGCCACTCCAGGGGCCGAGTGCGCGAAAGCTGTCGGGGTCGGCGGATATCCTGCGTTACGGTGTCCCGCCGGGCACCACCCCCCGAACAACGTTCGCGAGCCACGATCCGGGAGAGCGACCCCTGTGACTGCTGAGACCTTGTACGGGGCCGACGACCTCACGCATCTCGAAGGACTGGAAGCGGTCCGCAAGCGTCCGGGGATGTACATCGGCTCCACCGACAGCCGCGGTATCAACCACCTGTTCTCCGAGGTGGTGGACAACTCCACCGACGAGGGCGTGGCCGGGCACGCCACCCGCGTCGTGGTGACCCTGCACGCCGACGGCAGCGTGCAGGTCGACGACGACGGCCGCGGCATCCCCACCGGGGTGCACGCGAAGTCCGGTCTGTCCGGTGTCGAGCTGGTGCTGACCAGGCTGCACGCGGGCGGCAAGTTCGGCGGATCCGGCTACAAGACCTCCGGCGGCCTGCACGGCGTCGGCGCGTCGGCGGTCAACGCCCTGTCGCACCGCTTCGACGTCACCGTGAAGCAGAACGGCAAGGTGCACGAGATGTCGTTCGCGCACGGCGTGCCGGGCACCTTCGACGGGCCGGGGCCGAAGGCGAAGTTCACCCGCCGCTCCGGGCTCGGCGTCACGGGCAGGATGAAGCGCGGCGAACGCAGCGGCACGTCGATCCGCTACTGGTACGACGCCCGCTACTTCGAGACCGGCGCCGCCCTCGACGTCGAAGCCGTGCGCGCGAAGCTGCGCAACACCGCGTTCCTCGTCCCCGGCGTCACCTACGTGCTGCGCACCGCGGTGGACGACGCGATCAGCGAGGAGACCTTCCACTTCCCCCACGGCGTCAAGGACATGGTCGACTTCCTGGCCCCCGCCGGGGACAAGCCGGTCTGCGGCACCCTGCTGATCAGCGGCGAAGGCACCTACAAGGAGAACGCCGCCGACGCCAGCGGCGTCATGCAGTCCAATGTGGAGCGTCACGCCGAGGTCGAGGTCGCGCTCCGCTGGGGCACCGGCTACGAGCGCACGGTCGAGTGCTTCACCAACACCATCCGCAACGTGCACGGCGGCACCCACCGGCGCGGGTTCGACCGCGCGATGCTCAAGGCGCTGCAGGAGGCGATCGGCAAGACCCGAGGGCTGCTCAAGCCCAAGGAGGACATGCCGACCATCGAGGACGTGCTCGAGGGCATGACCGCCGTGATCCACGTCCGGCTGCCCGAACCGCAGTTCACCTCGCAGACCAAGGACGAGCTGTCCACCGCCGGGATCACCCGCGTCATCCAGGGCATCGTCGACAAGCACGTCAAGGCGTGGACCGAGGATCGCAAGACCAAGTCCGAGGCCAAGATCGTGCTGCAGAAGGTCGTCGACGCCGCCCGCGTCCGGCTCACCCAGAAGCAGCAGAAGGACGCCGCCCGCCGCAAGACCGCGCTGGAGGGCGCGGCCATGCCGCCGAAGCTGGTCGACTGCCGCACCACCGGCGTCTCCCGCAGCGAGCTGTTTCTCGTGGAAGGCGACAGCGCCCTTGGCTCGGCGCGCATGGCGCGGGTGTCGGAGTACCAGGCGCTGCTGCCGCTGCGCGGCAAGATCCTCAACGTGCAGAAGGCGAGCCTCGGCGACACGCTGAAGAACGCCGAGATCGCGTCGATCGTGCAGGTACTCGGCGCGGGCAGCGGGCGCACGTTCGACCTGTCCACCATGCGTTACGGCCGCGTCATCCTGATGGCCGACGCGGACGTCGACGGCTCGCACATCCGGACGCTGCTGATCACGCTGTTCGCCAAGTACATGCGGCCGGTGATCGAGGACGGCAGGCTGTACGCGGCGATGCCGCCGCTGCACAAGCTGATCACCAAGGGCCGCAACCCGGAAACCCACTTCACCTTCACCCAGCGGGAGATGGAGGCGAAGTACGCCGAACTGGAAGCGGCGGGCAAGCAGATCGTCACGCCGGTTCCCCGGTTCAAGGGTCTCGGCGAGATGGACGCCGACGAGCTGTGGGAGACCACGATGAACCCGGCCACCCGGGCGGTCCGCCGGATCACCATCGAGGACGCCGAAGCCGCCGAGGCCGCACTCGAACTGCTGATGGGCGAGAAGGTCGAGCCCCGCCGGAACTGGCTCGTCGAGTCCTCCGACCGGGTCGACCGCGAAGCCATCGATGCCTGATTCGCCAGTGCTACCAAGGAGTTCTGAGTAATGGCACGCCGCAAGGCCCCCACCACCCGCGTCGACCCCGCCGCCTTCGACCAGCCGGGCGCGCAGGTCTTCGACAACCCGTTGAAGACCGAGATCGAGGATTCGTACCTCGAATACGCCTACTCGGTCATCCACGCGCGTGCGCTGCCGGATGCGCGAGACGGCCTCAAGCCGGTGCACCGCCGGATCCTGTTCTCGATGCACGAGAATGGCTATCGCCCGACCCACTCGTATGTGAAGTCGTCACGTGTGGTCGGCGACACAATGGGCAAGTACCACCCGCACGGCGATACGGCGATCTACGACTCGATGGTCCGCATGGCGCAGGACTTCTCGCTCAACGCGCCACTGATCGACGGGCATGGCAACTTTGGTAGCCCAGACGATGGACCGGCGGCTTCGCGTTATACAGAAGCACGGATGTCGCCCGAGGCGATGCAGTTGGTCGGGGAACTCAACGAGGACACCGTCGACTTCCGGCCCAACTACGACGGTTCGCTCGAGGAGCCGTCCGTGCTGCCGGCGGCGTTCCCGAACCTCCTGGTCAACGGCACGTCCGGGATCGCGGTCGGGATGGCGACCAACATGATCCCGCACAACATGGGCGAGGTCATCGCGGCGGCGCGCTGGCTGATCACGCATCCGAACGCCACGCTCGAAAAGCTGATGGAGTTCGTGCCCGGCCCCGATCTGCCCACCGGCGGCACGCTGCTGGGGCTGGACGAGGTGCGCAAGGCGTACGAAACCGGCCGCGGCGTGGTGCGGATGCGTGCCCGCTGCGAGACCGGGCCGCTCGAAGGGAGTCGCGGCAGGCAGGCCATCACCGTCACCGAGCTCCCCTACGGTGTCGGGCCGGAGAAGGTGATCGAGAAGATCACCGACGAGGTCAACAAGTCCAAGCGGCTCACCGGCATCGCCGACGTCAAGGACCTGACCGACCGCGAGAACGGCACCCGGCTGGTGATCGAGTGCAAGGTCGGGGTGAACCCGCAGGCGCTGCTCGCCGACCTCTACCGGCTCACGCCGCTGGAGCAGTCCTTCGGTATCAACAACCTCGTGCTCGTCGAGGGCCAGCCGCGCACACTCGGGCTCAAGGCGCTGCTGGAGGTCTTCCTGCGGCACCGCTACGAGGTCGTCACCCGCCGCACCCGCTACCGCCGCCGCAAGCGCGAGGAGCGGCTGCACCTGGTCGACGGCCTGCTCGTCGCGTTGCTGAACATCGACAAGGTGATCAGGCTGATCCGCGACAGCGACAACGCGCAGGCCGCGAAGGACGGCCTGATGAAGCGGTTCAAGCTCTCGGAGATCCAGGCGCAGTACATTTTGGACACTCCGCTGCGCAGGCTCACCAAGTACGACCGGCTGGAGCTGGAGTCCGAACAGGACAGGCTGCGCGACGAGATCGCCGAGCTGTCGAAGATCCTCGACGACGAATCGGTGCTGCGCAAGGTCGTGTCGAACGAACTGGCCAAGGTCGCCAAGGACTTCCCGACCGAGCGGCGCACCGCGCTGATCGACGGTGACCTCAAGGAGGTGCTGGCCGCGTCGAAGCCGTCCGGCCCGCTGGAGGTCAGCGACGACCCGTGCCAGGTGATCCTGTCCGCAACGGGGCTGGTCGCGCGGACCGCAGCCGAGTCGGAGGAGTCCTCGGAAGCGCGGCGGCGCAACGGGCGGGTGAAGCACGACGCGGTGTCCGCGGTGGTCCACACCACCGCGCGCGGTCAGGTCCTGCTCGTGACCAGCAAGGGCCGGGCGTTCAAGACCGACGTGCTGCCGCTGCCGGTGCTGCCGGACCAGGCGGGCACGGTGTCCCTGCGCGGCGGCATGGCCGCACGTGAGCTGGTCCCGCTGGAGAAGGGCGAACGGGTCGTCGGCATCGCGCCGCTGGGCGAGCAGGCGGCGGGTTCGCCGGGTCTGGCGGTCGGCACGAAGCTGGGCGTGGTGAAGGTGTGCGCGCCGGAATGGCCCGTGCGGTCCGACGAGTTCGACGTCATCACGCTCAAGGACGGTGACGAGATCGTCGGCGCCACCTGGCTCACCGACGGCAACGAGACGCTGACGTTCATGTCCTCGGAGGCCGCACTGCTGAAGTACCCCGCATCGCTCGTGCGTCCGCAGGGGCTCAAGGGTGGCGGCATGGCCGGGATCAACCTCGGCACGAAGGGCGCGGACGTGGTGTTCTTCGGCGCCGTCCGCACCGACGACGACGAGCACGGCGAGCCGATGGTCATCACGGCCACCGGCGCGAGCGTGAAGGTGACCCCGTTCAGCGAGTACCCGGCGAAGGGCCGCGCGACGGCCGGCGTCCGCGCGCAGCGGTTCCTCAAGGGCGAGACCCGGCTGGTGGTGGCCTGGGTCGGTCCGCGACCGGCGGGCGCGGCGAAGAACGGTGATCCGGTCGAGCTGCCAGAGGTCGACCTGCGCCGCGACGGCTCCGGCCACGCCCACCCGGGCCCCGACGTCGTCGGCCACCTCATCGAACGCGACTAGGCCTCCCGCATACCGTTAAGGCCACCTTACGGGCGTCTGACGCCCGTAAGGTGGCCTTAACGGCATCTCAGCCCAGCAGGCCCTTGGCGATGTGGGTCACCTGGATCTCGTTGCTCCCGGCGTAGATCATCAGCGACTTCGCGTCCCTGGCCAGCCGTTCGACCTGGTACTCGGCCATGTAGCCATTGCCGCCGAAGAGCTGCACCGCCTCCATCGCGACCTCGGTGGCCGCCTCGGACGAGTACAGCTTCATCGCCGAGGCCTCCGCGAGCGTCGGCGGCTTGCCCGCCCGCGTCGCCTCGATCGCCTGGAACACCATGTTCCGCACGTTGATCCTGGCGACCTCCATCTTCGCCAGCTTCAGCTGGATCAGCTGGAACCGCCCGATCTCCTGGCCCCACAGCTTGCGGCTCTTCGCGTAGCCGAGGCAGAGCCGGTGGCATTCCTCGATGATCCCGAGCGACAACGCGGCGACGCCGATCCGCTCGGCGGTGAAGCTCGCCCGCGCGCTGTCCCGGCCGTCCCCACCACGGGATTCCTCGATCTCGCCGAGCAGCCGATCCGGCTCCAGCCGCACGTTGTCGAAGAACAGCTCACCGGTGGGCGAGGACATCATGCCCATCTTCTTGAACGGCCTGCCCTGGGTCAGACCGTCCATTCCGGACTCCAGGACGAAGGTGAGCACCTTGCGGTCCCTCGGATCGGCGCCGTCCCCCTCGTCCAGTTTGGCGTAGACGACGATGACGTCCGCGTACGGCCCGTTCGTGATGAACGTCTTCTGTCCATTGAGGACGTACCCGTCGCCGTCGCGGCGGACGTAGGTCTTCATGCCACCGAACGCGTCCGAACCGGAGTCCGGTTCGGTGATCGCCCACGCCCCCACCTTCTCGAAGGTGACCAGTCCTGGCAGCCAGCGTTCCTGCTGCGCCAGGGTGCCCTTCGCCTGGATGGTCTGCGCGGTGAGCCCGATGCTCACGCCCATCGACGCGACGAGCCCCAGGCTCGCCCTGGCCAGCTCGCTCGCGGCGATCAGCGCCATGGACTCCTGGCCGCCGAGCCCACCGCCACCGGAACTCTTCTCCGGCGTCTCGCCCGCGGCCTTCGCCCGTGCCCTGGCGAACTGCTTCTCCAATGCCTCCGCGGCCATCGCGCCGACCCCGAAGGAGGCGAAGAACTTCCGGATCAGGTCATACGGCGGCAGATCACCGCTCTCCAGCTCCGCCGACACCGGCCGGATCTCTTTGTCGACGAACTCCCGGATCGCGTCCCGGATCAGCAGTTCCGTCTCGGACCACTCGATCATGGCAACCGGCTGTGATCTGCGGGACACCCGCACCCGGTCGGCTGCCATGGGTGGGCTTCGCCATTGTCACTCATGGCAGCCTCCGAGCGATATCGTCGATCCGCCAGGGACCGTCGGTTTCGATGGTCTTGACGTCGTGCCAGCCCGCCAGTTCCGAGATCGCCCCGCCCTGCACCGCGAACACCTTGCCGGTGATCGGGCACTTCTCGGTGGCCAGGTAGGCCACCAGCGGGGAGATGTTGGCCGGGGAGAACGCGTCGAACTCGCCTTCCTCCACCTCCTGCGCGAAGATCGCGCCCATGCCCGGGGTCGCCAGGGTGAGCCGCGTGCGCGCGATGGGCGCGATCGCGTTGGCGCGGACGCCGTAGCGTTCCAGTTCCTCGGCCGCGACCAGGGTCATCGCCGCGATGCCCGCCTTCGCCGCGCCGTAGTTGAGCTGTCCCGCGTTGGGCAACGTCGTACCGGACGCCGACGCGGTGTTGATCACCGCCCCGGCCACCTGCTCGCCGGCCTTGCTCGCCGCCTTCCAGTACGCCGCCGCGTGATGCAGCACCGCCGCGTGCCCCTTGAGATGCACCGCGATCACCGCGTCCCACTGCGCTTCCTCGATGTTCGCGATGAACGCGTCGCGCAGGATGCCCGCGTTGTTCACCACCACGTCGAGGCGGCCGAACTCGTCGACGGCCTGGCTGACCAGCTCCGCGGCGCCGGACCACGCGGCGACGTTCCCGGTGTTGGCGACGGCTTTCCCGCCCGCCGCACGGATTTCCTCGACGACCTCCTGTGCGGGGCCCGCGTCCGTGCCGCTGCCGTCGTTCCCGCCGCCGAGGTCGTTGACCACGACGCTCGCGCCTTCGGCGGCGAACAGCAGCGCGTGTTCGCGACCGATCCCGCGGCCCGCGCCGGTGATGACCGCGACCCGCCCGTCCAGCGTTCCCATCAACTTGTCCCTTCGGAGATCTCGGCGAGCCCGTCGGAGATCACCACGGTGTCCCCGACCTTGGTTTCGTACGCGTAGCTGGTGACACCGTCCGCGGACCCGGCACGCCAGATCGTCGTACTCAGGTCCTGACCCGGCAGCACCGGTTTGGCGAAGCGGACCGCGATACGCCGCAGTCTGTCCACATCGGACCCGGCGACCTCGGTGAGCAAGGCCCACGAGGTGAACGCCATCGTGCACAGGCCGTGCGCGATGATCCCGGGCAGCCCGGACGCCTTCGCGATTTCCTCGTCGAGATGGATCGGCATCGGGTCGCCCGCGGCCGGGCCGTACCGGAACGTCTGGTCGTCGTCGACGTGCTGGCTGACCTTGCCCGCCGCCGAGTTCGCCCGCAGCGCCTCGTCGAACTTGTGCTCCGGCGCGAGTATTCCGCGCTCCTCACCGGTGTCGAAGCCCCGGACGAAGAACATGACGTACTGCTCGTTGACGAGCTCGCCGTCCTCATCGCGGGTTTCGAGGTAGACCGTCGCACGGGTCCCCTTCGGCAGGCCCTGGTAGCCGATCATCTTGCCGCGCGAGACGAGCTTGTCCCCCGGCCGGATCGGGCGGTGGAACCGGAAATCCTGTTCCCCGTGCAGGACGTTCCCGAACAACGAGGGCGGCACGACCTCCAGCGCGGGTTCCAGCAGCGACTGGAACACCGGGACGATCGCGAACACCGGGCTCGCGACCTCCCCTGCGAGATGCCGCTCGATCGGGTCGTTGGTCGCCTTCGCGTACTCGACCAGCCGTTCCCTGGTGACCTCGAACCGGTTCTCCTCGGTCCATTTGTCCAAACCGGACGGATCGAACCGCAGCTCCTCCGCCATCTCAGGCTCCGACCAATGCCTTGAACTTCTCCAGCGACTCGTCGAGGTTCTTCTTGCCGTCCTTCTCGACGGCCTTGCCGAGCGCCCCGACGATCATCTGACCGCTGAACTCCGCGTCGATGGCCGCCTTCGATCCCGCGCCGGATGCCTCGACCGACAACCGGAAACTCACCTTCACCCCGGCCATCCCGGTGCCGGAGATGACCAGTTTGGACGGTGCCTCGAACTCGTCGACGGTCCAGGTGATGGTGTTCGGCATGCCGAGCATGGTCACCACTTCGGACGCCTGCGCGCCCTTCGAGAACTCGGCCGGGACCTCACCCTTCCACTTCGTGTGGATCGTCAGCCACTTCTCGAAGTTGCCGGGGTTGGAGAACTCCGCCCACACCTTGTCCGGGGTGGCGGGGAGCTCGACCGACGCGCTGATCTGGCCCATGACGTTCCTCCTGGTTTCGCGGGGTTCGGGTTCAGCGCTCGGCGCGCTGGTAGGCGGTGACGACGGCGGCGCCGCCGAGTCCGATGTTGTGCTGCAGGGCGGCGGTGACGTTGTCCACCTGGCGTTTGTCCGCGGTGCCGCGCAGCTGCCAGGTCAGTTCGGCGCACTGGGCGAGCCCGGTCGCGCCGAGCGGATGCCCCTTGGAGATCAGGCCGCCGGACGGGTTGACCACCCATTTGCCGCCATAGGTGGTGTCGCCGGAGTCGACGAGCTTGCCCGCCTCGCCCTCGGCGCACAGCCCGAGGGCTTCGTACAGCAGGAGTTCGTTGGCGGAGAAGCAGTCGTGCAGCTCGATGACCTGGAAGTCGTCCGCGCCGAGCCCGGCCTGCTCGTACACCTGGCGCGCGGCCTGGACGTTCATGTCATAGCCGATGATGTTCTTCGCCGTACCGTCGAAAGTGGACTGGAAGTCGGTGGTCATCGCCTGCCCGACGATCTCCACCGCCTGGTCCGCCAGCCCGTGTTCCTCCACAAAGGACTCACTGGCGAGGATCGCGGCGCCCGAACCGTCCGAGGTGGGCGAGCACTGGAGTTTGGTCAGGGGGTCGTAGATCATCCGCGAATCGAGAATGTCCTGCAGCGTATAGACATCCTGGAACTGCGCGTAGGGGTTGTTCACCGAGTGGCGATGGTTCTTCTCGCCGATCTTGGCGAAATGCTCGGCGGTCGTGCCGTAGGCCTTCATGTGCTCGCGGCCCGCCGCGCCGAACATCCACGGCGCCGGCGGGAACAACACCTCGGAGATCTCGGCCAGCGCCTGGAGGTGGCGGCCCATCGGCTGCTCACGATCGTCGTAGGTCGAACCGAGCGAGCCGGGCTGCATCTTCTCGAAGCCGAGCGCGAGCGCGCAGTCCGCGCGGCCACCCCGGATCGCTTCCGCCGCGAGGTAAAGCGCCGTCGACCCGGTGGAGCAGTTGTTGTTCACGTTGACCACCGGGATCCCGGTCATCCCCAGTTCGTAGACCGCGCGCTGCCCGGACGTCGACTCGCCGTAGACGTAGCCGACATAGGCCTGCTGGACGCGTTCGAAGCCGATCCCGGCGTCTTCGAGCGCCTTCGTGCCGGACTCCTTGGCCATCTGCGGGTAGTCCCAACCCTCTCGGCGACCCGGTTTCTCGAACTTCGTCATCCCGACGCCGACGACGTAGACCTTGTTCGCCACCGCAGCACTCCCTCGTCCTCGACCTGATCGATACCCGAGAAGATACAAGCTTGCCTGTATTTATCAAGCCCCAGACGGCACGAGATGACCTTGAGACGCCTGTTTTAGCAGGTCAAGACGTCAAGATTTACATACAGTACTGCACGCATGTCATCTCTGCTGGCACTCGAACACCCCAATGCGGCATTGGGTGCGGTGGACGCACCCAGGGCGTCCCTCGGACTTACCGCGCGCTCGCCGACACCATTCGCCCGATGTCGCGAACGCTCCGATGCCGACGATGAACGTCCCGAACGGAGCGTTCACGACACACACCCCGAACCCCACCGCATGCCGCGAAGGCCCCCTTACCAGCGCTCAGTGCCGTGAAGGACCCCTTCACCGCACCACCAAGCCCCCCGGAAAGCACCCACCAGCAAAACCACACCCCCGCACCTACCGAGAAAACCTCATTGGGACGCATGACAGCTAGGTCCTCGCGATGGTCAGCGACGGGGCCAGGAGCCGCAGATGACGTTTCGCGCGTTGCCAGCGGCGTTCGAGCACCGCTTCCTCCGCGCTCCCCTGCCCCGGCGCGGCAACCTCGCTGACCAGGATTCCGCGCACGACGTCCATCACGGTGTAGAGCCAGTGCCGGACCTCCCGATCGGCCGCGAGCTCGGGATACAGTCCGCCCACGAACCCCAGCAACGCGCCGGTGACCAGCTGCTCGACCTCCCGCAGCTGCGTGCGCAGCTCGGCGTCGGACCGCGCGGCCGTCCACAGCTCGACGGTGGCCCGGAACAGGGGTCCACTGTGGACGGACCAGAGCAGGTCGAGCCCGACGTCGACCGGGTCGTCGGCGGCCCGCAGCCGTTCGAGTTCGGCCTGTGCCAGATCGGTGCGTGCGGTCGCGAGGTGCCGCACGGCGGCCGTCACCAGATCGGCCTTCGCCGGGTAGTGGTGCACCAGCGCACCGCGGGTCACCCCGGCGCGTTCGGCGACGCGAGTCGTGGTCGTGCCGGTGTAGCCCTCCTCGACCAGGCAGTCGATGGTGGCTTCGAGCAGCCGGGCACGCGTGGCGGCGCTGCGCTGTTCCTGGGTACGGCGCACGAGACTCAGGGTAACCTCGCCAGTGGTCCGGGGTAAGCGGGCGGATTCAGGCAGCTGCTCAGCGGATCCACAAGCGAACAGAACGAGGGCCGCGCGACCGGCAGGTAGTTCGGCGGGTTCCCGCCGTCGCGGACCAGCGCGCGGAAGGTGGCCACCGCGTCGGTCGGCCGGCGGGTCAGCGCCGGGTCGGTCCGCGCGTCCACTGTGTACAGTCCGAACCTCGGCCGGTAGCTGCCCCATTCGTAGTTGTCGGTGATGCTCCAGTAGTTGAAGCCGATGACGTTCATCCCGTCGGCCTTTGCGCGCTGCACCCAGTAGAGGTGGTCACGCAGGTGCTGCGAACGGCTGTACCCGTCGGGACGCGCCGTGCCGTTGTCGGTCGGCATCCCGTTTTCCACCACGTAGAGCGGCAAGTTCGGGAATTTGCGCGCGTAGTACCGCAGCACGAAGTAGATCCCGTCGGGCTGCGGGGTGATTTTCCAGAACTCACCGGTGATCCCGTGGATCGCGGTGAAATTGTCGAGACTGGCGCCGTAGTAGTAGTCGACGCCGAGGAAGTCGAGCTTGTCCTTGACACGGTCGACGAAGGTCAGATCGAGCAGGCCCTCCACCGGCGGCTGGTACGCCGCGTTGCTGGAGACCCTGGCGCCGGGATCGAGCCGGTGGATCAGGTCGTAGACTTGCCGGTGCGCGTCCACGAGTTTGCCGAGCATGTCGAGTCCCTTGAACCAGGGCAGCCCGCCATTGCGGATTTCGTTGAGCACATAGACAGTGGGCTCGTTGATCGTGATCCACTGGGCGCCCTTGCCCCGGTACCGCTCGACGACGCGGCGCGCGTTGGCCAGCCATTCGCCGACCATCCCGTCGCCGCCCCACCCGCCCTGATCGGCGACCCAGCCCGGGTACACCCAATGGTCGAGGGTGATCATCGGCTTCATGCCCGCGTCGAGGATGTGCTGGACGACGTCGTCGTAGTAGGCGAGTTCAGCCTCGTCGAGCCGGCCCTGCCGCGGCTCGATCCTGGCCCACTCGACGCTGAACCGGAACGCCTTCACACCCAGGTCCCTGGCACGCGCGATGTCCTCGGCGTAGCGATGCCGGAAGTCGACCGCGTTGCCGTACGGCTCCTTGATCGCCGGAGTCTTGCGGTCGACGTAGCGTTTCCAGTTGCTGTCGGCGCCGAGCCCTCCGACTGGAACCCGGCGGTCGCCACGCCCCAGGAAAAGGGTTCGCCCGCCGCCGCGGGCTGGACGCCCACCAGCATCGTCCCCAGTACGAGCGCTACGCCCGCGAAGCGACGCCACCAGCGTTGTGTTCGCATCCGACACCCCGGGCAATCGTGAATGAGATTCAGATTTCCGGGGAGAGTAGCAGGAAAGCCACGCCCGACGCACACGCAGTCACGGAGAGTCAGCGAAATCGGGCGTAAAAGCCGTGAAGGACTCCTTACCAGCGCTGAGTGCCGGCAAGGAGTCCTTCACGGACTTGGGCGAATTCGGGAGACGAACCCTGGGTCAGTCGGCCTTCGCGGCCTTGTCGGGAACCTTCTCCTGCACGACAGAATCGGCGGGCGCGGCGGCCTCCACCTGCTGCTCCGCAGCGGCGGGCTGCTCGTCCTTCGCCCCGGGCTCGGCGGTGTCCTGCTGCTCGGCGGGCTCGTCGAAGCTCTTCGGGAGACGCTTGAGGTGCTTCGTCATCGACCGGACCAGCAACGCCACCGCGATCAGGAAAAGGATCAGCACCAGCAGACCGAGCGGGGACGACTTGCCGAAGTCCTCGCCCTGACCGCCGTTGTCCCCGTTGCCGGGCTGCTGCTGTGCCAGCACCAGCGCCGTCGCCGGGACGACGGCGATCGAGGGCAGGGGAAAGCTCATGACCTCACCTTACTCCGTGACCCCCGCGAACAGATCGTCCTCCGGCAGTGTGCTGTCCACCAGCGACCTGACCAGCTCGTACTCCTCGGTCGGCCAGATCTCCCGCTGCAACTCCAGCGGGACGGCGAACCAGCGGCTGGTCGGGTCGATCTGCGTCGCGTGGGCCTTGAGCGCTTCGTCACGCTGCTCGAAGTAGTCGGCGCATTCGACGCGGGTGGTGACGCGTTCCATGACGTCCGCCTTGTCGGGGTCCCAGGACTTGAGCCACTCGGTGTAGGGCGACTCCAGCCCCGCCTCCTCCAGCGCGGAGTGGAAGGCCAGCATCCGGGCCCGGGAGAACCCGTGCACGTAGTACAGCTTCAGCGGCTGCCACGGCTCGCCCGCGTCCGGGAAACGCTCCGCGTCGCCCGCGGCATCGAAGGCCGCCATCGAGACCTCGTGCGTGCGGATGTGGTCGGGGTGCGGATAGCCGCCGTTCTCGTCGTAGGTGACCACGACGTGCGGACGGAACTCGCGCACGACCTCGACCAGCGCTTTGGTCGACTCCTCCAGCGGGACCACCGCGAAGGACCCTTCGGGCACCGGCGGCAGCGGGTCGCCCTCGGGCAGGCCGGAGTCGATGAAGCCGAGCCAGCGGTGGCTCACGCCCAGGATCTTGGCCGCGCGAGCCATCTCGTCGCGCCGGATGTCGGCCATGTTGGCCAGCACCTCCGGCCGGTCCATCGCCGGGTTGAGGATGCTGCCCGCCTCGCCGCCCGTGCAGGTCACGACCATGACCTCGTGCCCCTCGGCGGAGTACTTCGCCAGTGTCGCCGCGCCCTTGCTGGACTCGTCGTCCGGGTGCGCGTGCACCGTCATCAGGCGCAGGCGTGGCTTGTGACCGTCGTCTGTCAGTTCGTCAGCTCGCACCATGCTCCGAACGACCCCTTCTCATTCCTTATTCCCGCCCCCAGTTCCGTGCCCCGGAACGGGTTCACGGATACTCGACCACAGACGCGCCCGCGATCGTCCCTCCATTGTCCTCGCGGGTACGACAAGACCGACCGGGAGGCCCGGGTTGTGCGCACAGACGAGGTAACGGCCGACGCCGGTGCCGTGGCGCCGCCCCCGGACCGCTACGGCAAGTCCCGGCAGACCAGGTCCCGGCCGTGGCGCCGGTGGCTCTATCTCGTGCTCGCGCTGGTCGTCGGCGGCGTGGTCGCGTATGTGGCGTACCTCAACCTCGGCTCGGCGCCGATCGAGGCCGAGCGGATCGGCTTCGTCCTCAAGCCGGACAGCGCGGAGATCACCATCAACGTGACCCGTGACGACGACAACCGCGCGGGCGTCTGCATCGTGCGGGTCCGCGACAAGTCGGGCGCCGAGAGCGGCCGCAAGGAGGTCCTGGTTCCCGCCGGGGCCAAGCACAGCAGGCTCACCACCGAGGTGAAGAGCATCGGGCAACCGGTCACCGCGGATGTCTACGGCTGCTCGTACGACGTACCACGCTATCTGTCAAGCCCCTAGCGGCCAACGGAGTGAAACGCGCGTCCAGCGCCCGCGCTGCGTGGAAAAACCGGCGTCGACTCGTCATGCCGTGATACCCTGAACCACCAGCACGGCCCCGGACGGGCCGTGTTTTTCCTTTATCTCAGCCACGCGGTAAGTGGAATTCCGCGTGGTGGCCGGCTTGTATACCCAAGCCTGGCAGGCCCGACGAGGAGATGGTGACCGTGAGTGACACGAAGGTGACCTGGCTGACCCAGGATGCCTACGACAGGCTCAAGCACGAGCTCGACGAAATGATCGAGAATCGGCCGGTCATCGCAGCGCGCATCAACGACAGCCGCGAGGAGGGTGACCTCAAGGAAAACGGCGGTTACCACGCGGCGCGCGAGGAGCAGGGGCAGGCCGAGGCCCGTATCCGCCACCTGCAGGAGCTGCTGCGGTCGGCGAAGGTGGGCGAAGCGCCCGCCAACGACGGCACCGCCGGCCCCGGCAAGGTGCTGACCGTGCGTTACGACGGCGACGACGAGCCGGAGAAGTTCCTGCTCGCGACCCGCGAGGAAGGCGCCGAAGGCGACCTCGACGTGTACTCCCCCGAGTCGCCGCTGGGCAGGGCCCTGCTCGGCGCCAAGGAGGGCGAGGAGCGCGAGTACGAGCTGCCCAACGGCAAGACCATGAAGGTCACGCTGGTGAAGGCCGTTCCGTACAGCGAGAGCTGACGAGACCGGCGCGCCCGGCCGGTCGCATGGCCGGGCGCGCATGGGTTCCGGCTAGTGTTCCCCCGGTACGTCTTACTGGGAGGGCTCACCATGAGTAGCGAACCGATGTGCGCGACCTGCGGGATGCAGTACGCGCAGCCGCGGGCGGACTGCCCCATCTGCGAGGACGAGCGTCAGTACGTCCCCATCGCGACGGGCCAGCGCTGGACCGATCTGGACACCGTCCGCGCGAGCGGCGACTACGTGCCGCGGATCGAGGAGCAAGGGCCGGGGCTCATCGGCGTCGGCTCGACGCCGAACTTCGCGATCGGCGAACGCGCGCTGCTGGTGAAGGCCGCGTCCGGCAACTTCCTGTGGGACTGCGCCGGATACCTCGACGACGAGCTGGTCCGCCAGGTCGGCGAACTCGGCGGCATCACCGGCATCGCGATCAGCCACCCGCACTACTACACGACGATGGTCGAGTGGTCCCGTGCCTTCGACGCGCCGATCTACCTGCACGAAAAGGATCAGCAGTGGATCGGGCGGCCGGATCCGGCCATCCGCCTGTGGTCCGGGACGACGCTCGACGTCGCGCCGGGCCTGCGGCTGATCAACCTCGGCGTGCACTTCGCGGGCGGCACGGTCCTGCACTGGCCCGACGGCGAGCACGGCCGCGGTGCGCTGCTGTCCGGCGACATCGTGCAGGTCGTCCCCGACCGCACGCATGTGGGCTTCATGTACAGCTACCCGAACCTGATCCCGGAGCGGCCCAGCGTCGTCCGGCGCGCGGCGGAGCTGCTCGAGCCCTACGCGTTCGAGGCGATCTACGGCGCCTGGTGGGACGCGATCGTCCGCTCCGACGGGCACGACGTCGTGCAGCGCTCGGCGAAGCGTTACCTGGCCTACGCGCTCGAAGCCTGATTCACGACCGCGCGGTGCGTTCCAGCAAGGGACGCACCCGCGGCGCCACCGGCGTCGACAGGGCGATCGACGTCGAGGTGCGCAGGACGTCCGGGACGCTGACGACCTCGTCGATGACGCGTTGCAGGTCGTCGTTGCCGCGCGCCACCATCCGGACGAACAGGTCGCCCTGTCCGGTGGTGGCGTGCACCTCGCAGACCTCGTCGATCGCGGCGAGCGCCTCGGCCACCCCGGCGCGTTTGCCCTGCGCGATCTCCAGCACGGCGAACGCGGTGAGCCCGTAGCCCATCGCGGCGAGGTCGACCTCGGGCGGGAAACCGCCGAGGATGCCGCGTTCGGTGAGCCGGTCGAGCCGCGCCTGCACCGTCCCGCGCGCGACGCCGAGGCGCCGTGCGCATTCGAGCACCCCGAGCCGGGGTGCGTCGGTGAGCAACAGCAACAGCCGCGCGTCGAGCGCGTCCAGGGTTTCCGACACTGCCGTTCCTCCTGCGCAGGTTGTCCAAGATGTCGCCACGTCACGGCGTTCAACTAGGCAGATTGTCCAGTCAAAACAACAACCATTGCACATCTTGCCGCATAAACGGATGCTTCGACCATGACCACAGTCGATTCCCCCGGTGCCCTCGACGACGTTTCCTACGACCAGCTCCGCCAGCTCGTCGGCCTCGTCGACCACGACGCCTCGACCGACCCGTTCCCGGTCAAGTCCATGGACGCGGTGGTGTTCATCGCGGGTAACGCCACCCAGACGGCCTGGTTCTACCAGGTCGCCTTCGGAATGCAGCTGGTCGCCTACTCCGGCCCGGAAACCGGCGACTTCGAGCGCAAGTCCTTCGTGCTGAAGTCCGGCTCGGCGCGCTTCGTGATCACCGGCGGGGTCAAGCCGGACTCCCCGCTGCTGGACCACCACCGCAAGCACGGCGACGGCGTCATCGACCTGGCGCTGGAGACCGACGACGTCGACAAGTGTGTCGAGCACGCCCGCGCGCAGGGCGCGACGATCCTCGAGGAACCGCACGACGTCTCCGACGAGCACGGCACCGTGCGCGTCGCCGCGATCGCGACCTACGGCGAAACCCGTCACTCGCTGATCGACCGCTCGCGCTACAACGGCGTCTACCTGCCCGGCTTCGAGCCGCGCGAGAGCACGGTGAAGCGGCCAGAGGGCGCGCCGAAGCGGCTGTTCCAGGCGGTCGACCACTGCGTCGGCAACGTCGAGCTCGGCAAGATGGACTACTGGGTCGACTGGTACCACCGCGTCATGGGCTTCGTGAACATGGCGGAGTTCGTCGGCGACGACATCGCGACCGAGTACTCGGCGCTGATGAGCAAGGTCGTCTCGAACGGCAACCACCGCGTCAAGTTCCCGCTCAACGAGCCGGCGGTGGCGAAGAAGAAGTCGCAGATCGACGAGTACCTGGAGTTCTACGACGGCGCGGGCTGCCAGCACATCGCCTTGGCCACCAACGACATCGTGGCCACGGTGACCGCGATGCGCGCGGCGGGCGTCGAGTTCCTGGACACCCCGGACTCCTACTACGAGGACCCGGAGCTGCGGGCGCGGATCGGCGAGGTGCGGGTGCCGATCGAAACGTTGCAGGAGCACAAGATTCTGGTCGACCGCGACGAGGACGGCTATCTGCTGCAGATCTTCACCAAGCCCATCGGCGACCGGCCGACGGTGTTCTACGAGATGATCGAGCGGCACGGCTCGCTCGGCTTCGGCAAGGGGAACTTCAAGGCGCTGTTCGAGGCCATCGAGCGCGAGCAGGAGCGCCGCGGCAACCTCTGACGCGTCATGCCGTTAAGGCCACCTTACGGGCGTCTGACGCCCGTAAGGTGGCCTTAACGGCATTACGCCGCGGGGGTCTTGAAGGGGTCGTGTTCGGCGAGCAGTTTGTCGAGCCGCGCCTGGTCGACCCGGGTGACCACGGAGTTCTCGTCCTGCCGGTCACGCACGCATTTGGCCAGCGTGAACGCCGAGGTGACCAGGTACAGCATGCCCAGCGCGAGGAAACCACGGACCCAGCCGTTCACCGGCAGGAACACGATCCCGGCGCTGACCGCGACCAGCGCGAGACCGAACGACAGCGCCGCCTGGGCGAAGAACGCCGCAGTGGTGGACGACGCGGAGGAGACGGTTTTTGTCATGTCCTCACGGTCGCCGACCGGCCCCGCGAAGTCTTGAGTACGACTACTCGACCACCGGTCTCGAACCGGACACGGCTCAGAGCTCGTAGACGTCCAGCACCGTCGGCGCCACCGGGCTCAGGTGGGTGTCGGGGCGCTCGTTCACCAGCCCGCGCGCCATCCGGAACACGCGGAACTCGTTGTCGTGCTCGGTGTCCTGGTCGTCCCAGACGTGGAGCAGGCCGTACGAGCCCGCCGCCAGCTCGCCGACCCGGGTGAACAGCTCAAGCAGCCGCGGCCCGATCGTGCCGCCGTGCTTGTCGAGCCCGCCGAGGTGCAGCATCGGCATCCCCGCGCTCCAGCGCAGGTCCACCAGATCGACCATGTCGGCATCACGGACGGCGCGATGTACTCGCTCGACGAGGCGCTCGAGCAGCGCGGCGTCGTCGTCCCCGCTCGCGGTCGCTTGGATCGTCACCCAGCCGTGGTATTCGAACACGCCGATGAAGGTAGCAGCGGACCTGCGCTTTCCGGGGCGCGGGCGGTCAGCTGGCCAGTGCGATCGGGGAACCGTTGCGGCGCAACACGTTCTTGAACACGCCCTCGCCGTGCCGCCCGAACGCGGTCAGCAGCGGCTCGCCGAACACGCACAGCGTCCGCTCCCACGGATGCCCGAGCGTGCCGAAGCGGAAGTCCTCGGCGAGGAACATGTGGTAGTCGACGCGGGGGAAGACCGGCACGGTCCAGTTGTCGGCGGCGGCCATCCGGTGCGGCCAGAACCGGTAGGACTGGTGCTGCCAGTGGAGCACCCACACCCACTCGTCGGGTCGCACGGACTCCTTCAACGCCGCGAGCGCGACATCGGCGACTTCGCGCTCCTCGACGGCGTACGGGCCTAGACGGAACTCGGGGGACGCGCGGTCGAGGTCGCCTGGCGAGAGGTCCCAGGTCTTGGACGGCGAGGGCTCGCGAAAGCCCGGCCAGGCGTGGGAGAACACGCTCGGCGCGAACCCGAGCTCGTCGTAGACCCAGTACCAGGCGGGCTCGTCGGCAACGCGGGAGAGGGGTTCCCAGGCAGCGTTCACATTCGACCTCGAAGCTTTCGGCCGGTTCAAGACTGCGGAAAGCTTCGTGTTCGTCGCCGAGATTGTCCAGTCCGGCTCCCGTCCCGCGCGAAATCCGTCACCCGTCCGGGTGCACCTCGCACGGTGACGGCCATGCCCTGATCGGGTCGTCGTACGAGTAAATCTCCAGCCAGGACAGGTAGCCGCCCTCGACGAACAGCACGATGCCGCCGCGAGGTGTCCCGTCCGCGGCTTCGATCCGCGCGGACGCGAACTCCCGCCGCGGCGCCTCGACCGGCGCCACCGCACCCTTGGCGACGTGCAGGTGCACGGTCGCGCAGCCGCATTCGCAGCCCGGCGACATGCCGGTGTGCGGCAGCTGCGCGCGGAGCCCTGCCGCGACCGGGTCGTCCGCGGGCAGCAGCCGGTCGAGGACGGCGAGTACCGCGCCACTCAGCGGGACCGGCACGGCACCTCCAGGTCTACGCGGCGTTCCACAGGGTCATGAACGCCGTGGCCTCGCTCTGCGCCCACGGCCGCAGCCGGGCGCGATCGCGGGGACTCAGCATGAACTCCTTCGCCCGCCGGACGTCGATGACCAGTGCTTCACCGCCCGGCAGCAGATCCGGCATGGCCTTCTCCATCAGCCAGAGTGCCAGCAGCGCGGCGTCCCTGGTGAGCGGCTCCTCCTTGAAGTACAGCCAGGTCGCGAACCGGCGGCCGTTGCTCTTGCGCAGGCCGAGCTGCGGGCTGATGCCGATCTCCAGCTCGCCGAGCACGCAGCGGGCCCGGCCGACCTCCACCAGCCGTGGGTTGCGCCGCCCCAGGTACCGCAGCCACCCCTCGGCGATGGCGGCGTAGTGCGGCTTCGTCCGGTCGTCGGCGGAATTGACCAGCGCGCGCAGGGCCACCTCGTCCTGCCCGGCCGCGCGCCCGGCGCGGACGGCGTTCGCCGCGCGGCGGTAGTAGTTGAACGCGGCCCGCGCCGGGTCCTCGTACAACCGGCGCTGACGGCGGACGAACGAAGATCGCGCCGGACCCGAGCTCGCGCTGTAGCCCACGAAAGTGGGCAGGGTGATGTAAGCCATGAGGCCGCCTTTCGCCGCTTCGCCACCCGGCGCCCTGGTTGACCGCCGAGCGACATCTCCCCTGGACAACGCCAATTTTAGAACATACGTACGACAGTTTCGGCGGCCTTGCGGGTGACGCGGGAGAGGTCTTGCGGGCGTCACTCCTCGGCGATCCAGCGGAGGATCTCGCGGGCGGTGCGGGCCGGGGCTTCCCGCGGGACGAAGTGGCCGACGCCGTCGATCACGAGGCGCTGATAACGCTCGCCGAACAGCTCGGCCTTGCCCTCGCTGGTGGCGGGCAGGTTGTCGCGATCGTCGGCGCCGTGCAGCACCAGCGTGCGTACCCGGACGGCCGGGACCTCGGCGAGCCGCTCCTCGATGTCGTCGTACGCCGGGTCTCCGGCGATCTCGCCCCAACGGTGCAGGTACGCGGTGACCGTGATGTCCGGCCAGTCGTCGTTGTCCCAGGCGCTGGCGGCCGTGTCGAACTCGGCGTCGGTGAAGTCCCAGCCCGGCGACCAGCTCTCCCAGAGATACCGGCTGAACCCGCGCCGGTCCGTGCGCACGGTTTCCCTGCCCCGGCGCGTCGCGACGAACCACTCGTACCAATAGGCGTGGCCGAGCGGATAGGGCAACGGCGCGTGCGGGCCGCTCGCCCCGTGGCCCGCCGACATCGCGACCAGCGACCGGACCCGATCGGGGAACAAGGCGCCCACCACGTACCCGGCCCGCGCGCCCCAGTCGTGTCCGGCGATGACGACGTCGTCGAGTTCGAGGGCGTCGAGGAAGTCACGAAGGTCAGCGCCGAGCGCGCCGGCCTGCCCACTGCGGGGTTTGCCGGCCGAGTGGAACCGGGTCGGCCCGAAGCCGCGCAGATGCGGCCGGTACACGCGGAAACCCGCGGCGGTCAGCACCGGCACGACCCCGTCCCAGCAGTGCACGTCGTCCGGCCAGCCGTGTACCGCCACTACGGCCTGACCGTCGGCGGGACCGTCCACTTCGTACCCGATCGCCAGATCGGCCGTCGTCACGAACTCCGTCATGTCGTCGGCCTACCCGACGGGAAAACGGCGCAAACCGGCGGTCAGGCGCCGCGCGGCGGCCACGTTCCGGCGAGCAGGGACCGGGCCTGCTGGAGCAGCTGGTCCTCACAGAACGACGTCGGCGTGACGTCGGTCGGGATCCACGTTTCGAGCATCGCCGCCCAGCGGACCAGCTCGCGCAGCGCGGCCGGGTCACCGAGCCGTTCGCTCGACACGCGCAGCAGCCTGCCGCCCGGCAGCGGGGCGAGCCCACCCTGGACGAGGTCGTGCAGATGGTCACGGACGAGCGCCCACTCGTCGGCGTTCGCCGAGGTCATGGGTACAGCTTGTCAGTGCACGGTGAACGTCACGAGATCCGCGGTCTCGGTCCTGGTGAGACGCAGGAGGTCGACGGGGCGCCTGAGAACCTCGGCGGACGGGCCCGCCGCCTTCAGCACGACGACCTTCCGGATGCCGTACTTCTGCAGCACCGCGATGCTGTGCGCGTCCGGGAAGGTCTTCGAGGCCGCGACGATTTCCTCGTACTGCGGCGGAAAGTTGCCGGAGTAGCCGTTGGCCAGCTTCGGGAAGCCGTCGGTGGACCACAGCAGGTAGGTGTACTCGCTGAACGTGTCGGGCGACAGGCTCACCGGCAGAACGAGCATCGGCTCCCGCGACTGGGTGAAGGCCTGATGGAGATCCGGGGGCATCTCGGGCGGCGTCACGTGGGGCTGGCTCGGGACGCCTTCGAGCAACGCCCCCAGCGCGGGCAGGAGCAGCAGGAACGCGACCAGGCGCTTTCGCCAGGCGGACGGCGTCGGCGAGCGCTCGGCCCACAACTGGCCGAAGCGGGTGACCGCACCCGCCGCGAGCAGCGCGAGCAGGAGACTCACCCAGAGGATCAGCCGTCCGGGAGTGCGGAGTGCCTCCCAGCCCGGAAAGTGCTTCCACAGCAGGAGATAGGTGAACTCGCCGCCGAAGAACGTCGTGCCGAGCGAGAGGATCGTCAGGACCGCCGTCGCGATGCCGAGACCGACCCGCACCCGGACCGGCCAGGCGCTCACCACCAGGCCCACCATCGCGAGCACCAGCACGACCAGCCCGGGGAACAGCAGTTTCTCCGCCGCGCCCGGCTCGGCGATCCAGGAGTGGTCGATCACGCCTTCGTGCCACATGTTGAACGGGGTGCCACGCCACACCGAGGTCTGGTTGGACGCGGTGAGCAGTCCCTCCGGCGGCGGGGAAAGCAGTTCGAGATCGTGCGCCGACCGTGTGAACCGGTAGCTGTCGACGACCCGTAGGTACGGTCGCGTCAGGAGGTAGGTGACGACGAGGAAGACCACGATCCCGACGCCGTTGGCGAGGTGGGTGCGGCGGCCGAGCTCGCGCCGCTTCACCACCCCGGCCACGACGATCACCAGGCCCACCAGCCCCATCACGTAGACGAACGGGATGCCGATGGTGAACCCGAGGGTGACCTGCCAGGTGGCCAGCAACCAGCCGGCGAGCACCCACCACGGCCGGGCCCGCTCCGGCCGCAGCCCGGTCCGGAACGAGAACCCGTGGCCACGGGCCAGCGCGAAGAGCGCCAGCGCGATCCCGCCGGTGGAGAGGATGTTGAGGTGGCTGGCGTGGGCGAGCCGCCATGGCGCCCACGCGAACACCACCCCGGCCAGCGCCGATGCCTGCCAGCTTCCCCCCAGCTGCCGCGTCAGCAGGTAGCAGCCGATGAACGCGAGCGCGTAGGCGAAGACGTACGCGAGGTTGTAGCGCATGACCGCGGCGTCCGGGCCGTCGCCGAAGACGCTGAGCGGCAGGTAGCCGAGCAGGGTGTCGGAGAAGGCGAAGTTGTCCGGCGCCGGGAAGAACATGTTGGCGGTCCAGAAATCGCCGCCCCCGGTGAGGAAACGGTGCTGCCACGCCATTTCCCAGATCTGCAGGAACGGGTCGCCGATCCCGCCGAGGACCGCGGACGCCGGGCGCACGACGATCGGCCAGTTGAACACCACCGAGATCGCCAGCCCGGCGAGGACGACGAGCGTCCCTTCCCGCGAAAACCACCGGCCGACGGCGGTGAGCCGGGAGCCACGGCCCGAACCGCGCTCGACCGGAAGCGTGTCGGTGGTCAAGGGCCCCCCTGCGCGTCCTGGCGGTCCCCGCGCCGCGACAAGGAAAGACGTGACCGTGCGCCGACCGCGCAGACGGACCTTAGTGGCTGTCCCGGTCAGCACTCCAGCCGGTCATCGCCCTACCGATTCAGCCCTGTGTGACCGATGCCCCACGCCGCATCCCTTGCTGCCCGGCCACACTCGACGTACAGTATTTTGTACGTCGAAGGGAGGGTGCTGATGAAGACCATGAGCTACTCCGAGTCTCGCGCGAATTACGCCGAGACGCTCGACTCCGTGGTGAACGACCGCGAAGAGGTCGTGATCACTCGCGCAGGACACGAGCCGGTCGTGATCGTGTCGCTCGAGGACTACCAATCACTCAAAGAGACCGCTTACCTGCTCCGCAGTCCCGAGAACGCGCGACGCCTGATCACCGCCATCGAGCGACTGGAATCCGGCGGCGGGACACAGCACGACCTCGTTGAATGAAACTGGTCTGGGACGAACTCGCCTGGAACGACTACCTCTGGTGGCAGACCGAGGACCGGAAGGTCCTCAAGCGAGTCAACGAGCTGCTCAAGGACATCCAGCGCAACGGCAACGAAGGAATCGGCAAGCCGGAGCGGTTGAAGGAAGGCCTCAGCGGCTACTGGTCGCGTCGCATCACCGACGAGCATCGGCTGGTCTACAAGATCGTCGGCGACGAGATCCGTGTGGCGCAGTGTCGCTACCACTACGGCAAGTAGCGGTAGCGACGCACCAGGCTAGGAACCCTGAATGTCGAGGCCGATCGGGCAGCTCACACCGGTGCCGCCGAGGCCGCAGTAGCCGTTCGGGTTCTTGGCGTCCGAGAGGTACTGCTGGTGGTACTCCTCGGCGTAGTAGAACTCGCCCAGCGGCGCCAGCTCGGTGGTGATCGTGCCGTGCCCGGACGCGGTCAGCGCCGCCTGGAACGCCTCGCGGGAAGCCTCGGCCGTCGCCTTTTGCTCGTCGTCGGTGTAGTAGAGCGCCGAGCGGTACTGGGTGCCGAGGTCGTTGCCCTGGCGCATGCCCTGCGTCGGGTCGTGGCCCTCCCAGAAGATCTTCAGCAACGTCTCGTAGGACACCTGGACCGGGTCGAACACGACGAGAACGACCTCGGCGTGCCCGGTCTGTCCACTGCAGACCTCCTCGTACGTCGGGTTCGGCGTGTGGCCGCCCGCGTAGCCGACGGCGGTGGAGTACACGCCCGGCGTCTGCCAGAAGATCCGCTCGGCGCCCCAGAAGCAGCCGAGCCCGAACACCGCCGTGCGCAGCCCTTCCGGGAACGGCGGGGTGATCCGCCGGTCGGTGAAGACCGCGTGCACGCCGGACACCGTGATCGGCTCCGCCCGACCGGGCAGGGCCTCGTCCGCACCCACGATTTGCGTCTTGTCTCGCCCGAACCACGACATACCTCAACTGTACGCAGTTCGCCGGGCACGGGCCGGTGCCGGAAAGCGTCCATTCCCGGCGACCCGCAGGTGTGCGGACAGTACGCATGTCACACTGGTGCCCCATACGGGTGGCAGGGGGTGCGGGATGAGCTGGCAGGACGAGCTGCGCAGGCTGGACGCGGAGCTGGCCGCCGGTCGCCTCGGTCAGGCCGAACACCGCAGGCTGCGCGACGATCTGCTCGCCGAGGCCTCCGGGCGCACCGTGCCGTCACCGGTCGCGTCGCCGCTGCGGCATCCGGGGAACACCTGGCACAGCACCAATCCGGCCGCCCCGCCGCCCGAGGCCCGGCCGTGGCCACCGGCGCCGGTGCACCAGCAGCCACCGTCCCAGCCCACGCCGGCGCAGCCGCATCCGTCCCAGCCCACGCCCGCCCAGCAGCCGCCGTCGCAGCCGACCCCCGCACAGCCAGGCCTGACCCGTCCGGTGCCCGCCCAGTCGGTCCCGCCGATGACGATGCCGCTGCGGTCCTCCGGCCACAACGGCATGGCCTACAGCACCGACCGGCCGACCACCGCGCCCAGCCCTGCCGACGTCAACCCGACCCAGTACCTCCGCGTCGACGGCACTCCCGCGCAGGTCAGGCCGGACACCAGCCCGCTGCCGAGCCGGTTCCCGCCGCTGGTTCCCGAGCCGGTCGACGCCGGGAACGAGAACCGCTGGGACGACGAGCCGGCGACGCCGGAGCGGTCACGCAAGCTGCCGACGTGGTTGTTCCTCGCCGCCGGTGTGCTGCTGGTGCTCGCGCTGATCATCG
Organism: Amycolatopsis sp. NPDC059027; assembly: GCF_042739735.1. Taxonomy (NCBI): domain Bacteria; kingdom Bacillati; phylum Actinomycetota; class Actinomycetes; order Pseudonocardiales; family Pseudonocardiaceae; genus Amycolatopsis; species Amycolatopsis sp. NPDC059027. Next base: position 197,454 of record NZ_JBHYIK010000004.1, read on the forward strand.
GCGGCACGTGGTGGCTCGGCAGGCCCACCGGCACCGATACGGCGTCGAGCACCGCGCCGACCGGAACGAACGCCAACGCCGCGACGGGCAGCAGCATCGAGGACAGGCTCCCCGTGCTGCCCGGCACGCCGAACCCGAACAACTCGACGATGTCGGTCGCGAAGGGGCTCGAGACGGGCCTCTACCCGAACCAGACCGCCGACACCCTGACGAAGAACGGCGCGAGCGAGGTCATCTTCCGCGGCTCGGCCGACGGTCAGTCCAGCTACCTGCTGCTGGTGATCCCGACCAGCGGCCCGACCGGGGCCAAGGCGGTCGTCGACACGCTGCTCCAGAACGCCGTCGCGGGCGGGTTCACCCAGGTGCCCTCCGAGCAGCTGAAGATCGTCACCGGGTTCGACGGCAAGAGCACGCTCAAGACGACGTGGTACGCCTCGGGCGGCACCGTCGTCTACTTCGGCGCCGGTTACCCGAAGACGTCGGACTCGCCCGAGATCACCGCACGTCAGGACCGGATCCTGGACGCGGTGAAGAAGGTCCTGCCCCCGGGCTGAGACGTCGTCACCCGGGCAGGTCACGATTCGACCCTCTGGGAGGGGCCCGAGGACGCTGAGTGCACAATGTGGGGGGTCTGTGCGGCTCAGGGCGCCGGCTCGAGGCGCTTCGTGAGAGAAGGGGGCCGGGTTTGTCCTGGCAAGAAGAACTTCGCCGGTTGGACGAAGAGCTGGCCGCTGGCCAGATCTCGGCCGATGACTACCGGGTCCGGCGGGACAACGTGCTGTCCTCGGCGGTCAGCTACGACCCCCAGGGTACCCCGCAGCAGGCGCCGGGGCAGGCGGACAGCACCCAGATCATCGCCCCGGTCGGCGGGCAGCCGCAGCAGGGCGCGCCCCAGGCCGGCCCGCCGCAGCAGCCTCAGCAACCGCAGCAGCAGGGGTCCACCGCGGACCGGACCCAGATCGTCAACGTGCCGGACAGCGCCGAGCGCACCCAGGCCGTCGGCCAGGGCACCTGGCAGGCCAACGCCGGTGAGGCGGAGCGGACCCAGGTCGTCCCGGGCGTCCCCTCCCCGCAGGGCGGCTTCCCCGCCCCGAACTCCGGTGGCTTCCCCGCGCAGCAGCAGCAACAGCCGCCGTACCAGCAGCAACAGCACCCGCAGCAGCCACCGCAGGCGCCGTGGAACGCGCCGAGCGGCGACAGCGTCCCGCCGTGGGGCGGCTCGGACTTCCCACCGCTCGCCTCGACCGACCACAGCTGGGTCGGCCAGGGCCCGGAGCCGTTCGAGACGACGCCGTCGAAGGGCAAGGGCAAGATCATCGGCATCGCGGTCGCGGTGGTCGTGGTCATCGCGCTCGGTGTCGGCGCCTTCTTCGTCTTCGGCAACAACGGCGACAACACCGCCCAGCCGCCCGCCAGCACCAGCCAGACCGCACCTCCGGCCCCGCCTGCGCCGAAGGACGATCTGGAGATCGCGAAGCTGCCCGGCACGCTCAAGGAGAAGACGGACTTCCCGTCGTTCGGCGACCTCGCGCCGCGGAAGGTCCTGACCGACGACGAGAGCGACGCGTACAAGGCCGCGGACGCCAGCAAGGCCCGGCTCGCCGTCTCGAACCTCCCGTCCGAGGTCCACGCGGTCGTGCTGACCGCCCAGACCTCGTCGCCGGCCGCCGCCCGCACCGCCGCCGACAAGCTCGCGCAGCTGCAGATCAAGTTCAAGATGCAGACCTACAGCGGCACCGTGCCGCCGGGCGTCGACGTCGTGCAGCTGGCCGGGCAGAACGGCGGCGCGTCCCTGATCCGGGCGCACTACGTCTACCGGAACACCGTCGTCCGCGTGCAAGTCGACGGCGCCGACCTCGCGTCGATCAGCAGCGTGTTCGACGAGATCCTCGCCGGGCAGCTGAAGGTGCTGCCGGCCAACACCTGACGTGTCCGGTAGCAAGCTCGGGGGGAAAAGCTTGCCGGACCGTCCGTATCGGAGCGCGGCCTGCACCGTGCTCACCCGGAGCCGGCTGGCCGCCGGTCGTGTGCTCGCCGAGAGCTATCTCGAGCACCATCCGGGCCACGAGTTCGTCGTCCTCGTGGTCGACGGCCCGTCGGACGGGACCTCGGGTCCCGCCGGGCTGCGGGTCGTCGGCCACGAGTGGCTCGACCTCGATTCCGACGAGTACCTGCGGCTCGCGACGTCCCACGCGGCCGACGGCCTGCTCGACGTGGTCAAGCCGCTGGCGCTGCGGAAACTCCTCGAAGACTTCGACGTCGCCGTGCTGCTCGCGCCGGAGATCGACGTCCACGCCTCCTTCGCCGACATCACCGCGCTCGCCGTCGAACACGGTCTCGTCGTGACGCCCTCAGTGCTCACCCCGTTTCCGCAGGACGAGCGCAAACCCGGCGACGTGCCGGGGATCTTCGACGGGTTCCTCGCGGCGGGCCGTGACGCCCGTGGATTCCTCGACCTGTGGGCCGAGCGGGCCCGGTGCCGGAAACCCCGCGCGCGGGTCCGGCACTGGTTCGACCTGGTCGCCGGGCTGTTCCCGCACACCATCGTCCGCGATCCCGGCCTCGCCCTCGGCTACTGGAATCTGCACGAGCGAGCCCTGGACGACGCTCCACCGAAGTTCGTGGCGTTCCGCGGTTACGACCCCGAAACCCCGTGGCTGCTGAGCGCGGACACTCCCGAGCGACCCCGCGTGACACTGTCCGCGAATCCGTCACTCAGGCACCTTTGCGACGCTTACCGCGAGAAGCTGCTGGCTGCCGGACACGGCGAAGAGGTCCCGTACGGCTTCGCGGAACTGCCGGACGGGACCCCGATCACCCCGCAGATGCGCCAGCTCTTCCACGCGGCGTGGGTGAAGACGGACGAGGACCCGTTCGGTCAGTCCGCCGAGGAAGCACCGCCGCATCCCTTCGGTGACGACGGTGGAAAAGCGTTCCAGGACTGGCTTTCCGCGCCCGCCACCCCGCTCGAAAAGACCGCCGGGTTCAGCAGGCTGACCATGCGGGTGTGGGCGACGCGTGTCGATCTGCAGGCCGTGTTCGCGCACCCGACGGGCCGGGACGCGCCGGGGTTCCGGCAGTGGTGCTCGACCCACGGCGTCGACGAGGGTCTCGTGCCGTCCTGGGCGGTGCCCACCGAACCGGCCGCGCCCACCGCCCCGGTCGACGAGTTCGGCGTCAACGTCGCCGGGTACCTGACCGCGGAACTCGGCCTCGGCGAGATGGGCCGGATCGTGCACCGCGTCGTGCGGGACTCCGGCATCCCGATGGTGTCCGTTGTCGAGAAGCGGTCGCTGGCGCGTTCGGTCCGGACCACGGCGCTGGCCGATCCGGACACCGTCGGCGACCCGAAGTTCCCGCTGAGCCTCCTCGCGGTGAACTCCGATTTCGCCGAGCTGCTGCTGAACAGCCACCCCGACATCGGCCACGAGCGGTATCGGATCGGCCTGTGGGCGTGGGAGCTGGAGGACTTCCCGGAGTCCATGCGGGACGGTTTCGCGTTCGTCGACGAGGTGTGGACGCCGAGCGAGTTCGCCACGAAGGCGATCGCCGAGCACGCCCCGGTCCCGGTGAAGACCATCCCGCTGCCCGTCCCCGACCCCGGCCCGGTATCCCGCGCGGCACGCGAACCCGGCGCGCCCGTCCGGTTCCTGTTCGCCTTCGACTTCAACAGCACGGGCGGCCGCAAGAACCCGTGGGGCGTGGTGACCGCGTTCCAGCGCGCGTTCCCCGGCCGCGACGACGTCCAGCTGGTCATCAAGGCCACCAACGGACATCTGCACGCGGCCACGGTGGAACGGCTGCGCTACGCGATCGGCGACGACACGCGGATCGAGCTGTGGGAGCGCTACCTCAGCGTCGAAGAACTCAACGCGCTGTACGCCGAAAGCGATGCGTACGTCTCCCTGCACCGCAGCGAGGGATTCGGGCTGACAGTCGCGGAGGCGATGATCCGGGGACTCCCGGTGATCGCGACGGACTACTCGAGCACGACGGAGTTCTTCGGCGCCGACGTCGGCTGGCCGATCCCGTACGAGCTGGTCGAGGTCGGCCCCGGCTGGGTGCCCTACCAGGAGGACGGCCACTGGGCCGATCCCGATCTGGACGCGGCGGCCGCGGCGATGTGTGAGGTCGCCGACAATCCGGCCGAAGCCCGGCGGCGCGGCGCGGCGGCACGCGACCATCTCCTGCGCACCCGGTCGATGGACATCGCGACGACGTGGGTGCGCGGGCAACTGGAGGAGGCGTACCGCACCTGGCGTGCCCGCCGGGAGCCCGCACCGGCACCACCGCCGCCTCCGCCGAGCCCGCTGCGCAGGGCGCTGCGCCCGGTGGCCCGGATCGTCCGCCGCGCGGGCGTGTTCGCGAACCGCAGACACGACACGGGAGCGACGGCATGACGACGAAGAACGACAAGCCGTCGCCGCTGCCCCCGGTGTACGAGGCCTGGCTGCCCCGCGAGCACTCGCTCTACCGGCCAAGACACGCGCGCAGACAGACCATCGCGCTGGCGTGCGCGGTCATCTTCTTCGCGACCCCGCTGATCACGGTCGCTTTCGGCGCCCGGCCGAGCGAGTTCGAAAACCGGGCACTGACCCCCTTCCCCAGCCCCGGCCAGGGCTGGTCGTTCTTCACCCAGCTGTCCGCGTGGGCCACCGATCACCTGATGTTCCGCGAGCAGGCGGTGCACGCCGCCGACGGCATCAGCCGCGGCGTCTTCGGCGAACCGCCGCCGCTGAACCACGAGAACCAGCAGGGCCCGCTGCAGTCCCCGCCGGTCAAGACCGATCCCCGCCAGTTCCCCCCGATCATCGAGGGCAAGAACGGCTGGCTCTACCTCGGCGACGAGGTGTCGAGCCACTGCGCGCAGGCGCATCCGCTGGCCGACACGTTCGGCAAGCTGCAGCGGCTCAAGGAGGGCATCGAGGCCTCCGGCCGTCAGCTCGTGGTGGTCGTCGCGCCGGACAAGGCGACCGTGGTGCCCGAGAACCTGCCCGACGCCTACATCGGCAAGGACTGCCACACCGCGATGGCCGCCGAGTTCTGGCGGATGGTCGACGCCCGGCAGGACTACATCCTCGACCTGCGCGGCCAGATCACGAGCTGGGGCGCCGGCAAGGGCCAGCCGATCTACGGACCCCAGGACGCGCACTGGTCGGACGAGGGCTCGGTGATCATGGCGCGCTCGGTGGCGGAGAAGCTACGGCCCGGCATCAGCGCGACGTGGAAGGTCACGCCCACCGCGGGCTGGCAGGTCCCCGCCGATCTGCCGCCACTCATCGGCCGGTCCGGTACGACCAGCGGCACCCACTACGCGCTCATGCCCGACGGCACCCAGGACATGACGCGCCCGACGCCGCCGGACTACACGACGCCGCTGCACCTCAACACCGCGTCCGGCCCGGGAACCTACGGGCTGAACGTCGCCCTGCTGGGCGACTCCTTCACCATCCGGACGCTGCCGTACCTGGCCGCGTCGTTCCGCAACCTCACCGCACTGCACGCCAGCACCGCCGACCGCGACCAGGGCGCTGCCGCGAGCGCGGTGCTGGCCCCCAGTAATGTCGTGGTCCTCGAACTGGCCGAACGCTCGCTGGTACGGGGAACCGTGGCACTCCTCGACAAACCGGGCCTGGACAACATCCTCGGCAGGCTCCCCCGCTGATCGATCCGGAAAGAACACCACATGCCTGAACATCGCGTGGCACAGGCGCTGGCCCGCCTCGGCGAGCACCAGCAGCTGCACCTGCCGCTGAAGCGGACCGATCTGCTCGGCAGGCTGGCCCTGCGGTTCCTCTGGCGCCGCCAGCTCAAATGGCAGATCGAATCCAACCTCGCGATCCACGACGCGCTGGCGGGCCTCGACGAGGCGGGCCGCGTCCAGCGTGCCCGGGTCGACCAGCTGGAAGGCGCCGACAGGGTGAGCCACGAGGAGCTGGCCCACGAGGTCGAGCTGCTCAAGCACAGCGATCAGAACCTGATGGCCGGGCTCAACCAGCGGCTTTTCTCCTCGCTGGGCCGGATCGAGTCGCAGCTGGGCGATCTCCGGCTCCGGCTGGCCGAGACGGCGGAGCACGGCGAGGACGCGGAACAGCGGATCAAGGCTCTCGAAGCGCAGATCGCCGCGCTGACCGGGGCGGCCCGCGACGTCCGGCTCCGGCACGCGCAGCTCGACGGCTTCCTCGACCAGGTCCGCGCGAACCGTCCCGAAACCGCGCCCACGACAGACGTCGCCGAGCGCGATTCGTTCCTGGAACTCGCCCTGTCCGAGCTGCTGGACGGGCCCGCCGATCACGTCCGCGCCGAACGCGGGCGGTACGTGCCCGCGGTGCGGAAGGCACACGAGAACGGCGCGAACGGCCCGGTCTTCGACGTCGCGCCCGCGCGCGGCGAATGGCTGGAAGTCCTCCGCGCCGAGAACCTGCCCTACCGTGCTGCGTCCGCGAACTCCTTGGTGCGGCGGCACATTGAAGGCCTCGGCCTGCGGGTAGAGGACGCCGACGCGTTCGAAACGCTGGCCACCGCACCCGCGCGTTCGCTCGGCGCCGTGACTGCGTTCCGCTACGCCGAGCGGCTCGAGCCGAGCGCGCTCGCCCGGTTCGTCGACGCCGCCGCGACGGCGTTGCAGCCGGGTGGCGCGCTGATCATCGAAACCCCGGCAGCGGACGACAACGCGAGCGGCGACTTCCGGGTCGACCCATACGCACGCAAGCCGCTGCACCCGGTTTTCCTCCGCTTCCTCGCGGAGTCCGCGGGGTTGACCGACGTCGAAATCGTCGGCGCGGGCGATCGCTACAGCCTGATCGCGTGGCGATGACCCGGTACGCGATGTGGACCCCGCTGCCGCCCCAGCGCAGCGGGATCGCCGACTACAGCTTCGAACTGCTCGAAGCGCTGTCCGGCCGGATCGAGATCGCCGCGGTCGACGACGACGACAACGCCGAGACTCCGGCAGGGATCCCGCTTCTCGCGCCGGATTCGTCCGAAGTGGACGATGCGCTGAACATCTACCACATGGGCAACCACGCCGGGATCCACGCGAAGATCTACCGGCGGGCGCTGGAAGTCCCCGGTGTCGTGGTGCTGCACGACCCGTCGCTGCTCGACTTCCACTCTGGCCTGTTCGGCGGCACGTCGACCGACGCGTTCCGGGAAGAAGTCCGGTACGCGCACGGCCCGATCTGGGGTCATCCCACCGATCCCGCGCTGCTCGACTGCTGGCCCGCGATCGAGGTCGACGGCGTCCGGACCATCGACTACGGCACGCTGACCCTGGAACGCCGTCTGGCGACCGCCAGCAAGGGCGTGCTCGTCCACGATCCGCACACCGCCGAGTTCCTGCGCGGCCGGTATCCCCAGATGCCGGTGCACGTCGTCCCGTCCGGGGCGCCGATCCGCGATGACTCCGGCCGCGCCGAGACCCGCGCGCGGCACGGCTGGCACGACGAGCACGTGGTGTTCGGGGTGTTCGGCGGGCTGGTCGGCATCAAGCGGGTGACCGTGGCGGTGCTGGTGTTCGCCGAGCTCCGCCGCCGCTGGCCGAACGCGCGTCTGGTGATCGCGGGCCACCCCGGCCAACCGGGCCTGCTGGACGACATCCGCCGCACGATCGCCGAACTCGGTGTCAGCGACTCCGTCCACTTTGTCCTGTCGCCGGAGAAGACCGAGTTCGAGGAGCTGATCAGCGCCACCGACGCGGTCGTCAACCTGCGCTGGCCGACAGCGGGGGAAACAAGTGCGACGATGATGCGCGCGTTCGGCGCCGGACGCCCGGTCATCACCAGCGATCTGCCGCAGCACCGCCATTTCGACGAGGCGTTCTGCTGGACGATTCCCACGGACGCGGCGCCGGAGGCCCAGGAGCTGTACAACGCGCTCGAACGCGCCGTGTGCTGGCCGGACGAACTCCGTGCAGCGGGGGCGAAAGCCCGCGAATACATGCGGCGCCACGCGTCGCTTCCGGTCGCCGCACAGTCCTATGTGGACGCACTCGCGGCGATCGAGCAGCACCGCCCGACGACCATCGAACGAACCCGGCCGGGTGTGAACGTCTTCGCCGACGCGCGGGCGACGACCGGGCTTTCCGAATCGGCCCGCCGCCACGTTCAGGCGCTCGCGTTGCCGAGCACCGGCGTCGAGGCGACCTTCACCGAGTTCAACTCGCAGGCCCCGTACCGCACGGTGCCGATCCCGCCGGACATCGCGGCGTTGCGCCGGGGCAAGGAATTCCCGCTCGACTTCTGGCTCGTCAACGTCAACGAGTTCCAGCTGATCCCGGAGCACGCCCTCGACCGCTACACGATCGCGATGTGGGCGTGGGAACTCCCGGACATGCCGAAGTACGCGCTGGCGCAGCTCCCCCGCATCGACGAGCTGTGGGTGCTTTCCACGTACGTCGCCGACGCCTGCCGCACGGCGACCGACATCCCGATCACCGTCGTGCCGAGCGTGGTCCCGCAACGACCCGGCATCCCGGGAGACAAGGCGCGGTTCGGGATTCCGGACGACAGGCTGATGGTGCTGTACACCTTCAGCGCCTCCTCCAGCGACGCGCGGAAGAACCCGTGGGGCGTCATCGAGGCGTTCCGTCGCGCCTTCCCGCCGGAAGAGCAGGGCACCAAGGCACAACTGGTCATCAAGGCCAACGACCTCGACCGCTTCCCCGAGCTGGCAACGCATCTGGCGCAGGCCGTCGCGAGCGTGAACGGGACGTTGTTGTCGCGGCAGATGTCGCGCGCGGACATGGACTGCCTGCTCGCCAGCTGCGACATCTACATGTCCCTGCACCGGTCCGAGGGTTTCGGGCTCGGCATGGCCGAGGCGATGGCCATGGAGAAGCCGGTGATCGCGACCGGTTACGGCGGCAACGTCGACTTCATGCCGCCCGGCGCCGCGGCCGTCGTCGGGTACGACATCCGGCCCATCACCGCGCGGGATCACCGGTTCGGCGCGGAGTTCGGCGACTGGTACACCGAGGGCCAGCTGTGGGCGGAGCCCGACGTCGACCAGGCCGCCCGCTGGCTGCGGTGGCTCGCCGAGTCCGAATCGCGACGGCGCGCGATGGGTGTCCGCGGCGCGGAAGCCGTTGCGGCGCGGTGCAGTCCGGAGGCCGTCGGGGCGACGATGGCGCGCCGGCTCACCGAACTCCAGCGGAACCTGTCACGGCCCGATCGGGCATTGGCTACCGTGTCGGACCATGACCGCCTTGAGCGCACAAGCACGGCAGGAAGCCGTTGACGCCGTTCCCTTCTGGTTCCATTCCGTCGACGTCGGCGAGGGCGTCGTCACGCCGGGCGCGAAGCCCGCGGACTTCAGCGTCAAGGAGTGGAACAGCTGGCAGGTCCCGGACCTGACCGGCCGTACCGTGCTGGACATCGGCGCGTGGGACGGCCGTTACTCCTTCGCCGCCGAAGAAGCGGGCGCGGAGAAGGTCGTCGCGCTCGACCACTACACCTGGTCGATCGACTTCCCGACCTACTACGCCGCCATCCACGGGATGCGGGAGCGCGGCGAGCACGTCCCCGACGCCATCGACGTCCCCGGCGCGTGGCGGCCGGACACGTTGCCGGGCAAGACCGGGTTCGACACCGCGCGGCGCCTGCGGGACAGCAAGGTCGAGGACATCGTGCTCGACTTCTCGCACGACGACGTGACTTCGGTCGGGCAGTACGACGTGGTGTTCTTCGCGGGCGTGCTGTACCACCTCGTCGACCCGATCGGCGCGCTGCGGCAGCTGTACAAGGTGACCGGTGAGATGGCGATCGTCTCGACGCACGGTGTGCAGATCGCCGGTTTCGAGGACCGCGAGTTCGCGCAGTTCTACCCCTTCGACGGCTTCCGCGGCGACCCGACGAACTGGTGGGTACCGAACATGAAGTGCCTGACCGGCTGGTGCCAGGCCGCCGGTTTCGACCGGATCGAGGTCGCGCTCGGCCCCGACGAGGGCAAGCAGATGGCGCCCGGCGAGGCGGAGACCTACACCGCGATCGTGCACGCCTACCGCTGAGCGCGCGCGGCCCGCAGTTCGGCTTCCAGTTCGGCGATGCGCCATTCGAGCGCGGCGGCCCGCCGCTGCGCCCGGGTGGCGTCCCGCTGGCTGTCGGCCAGCGCGGTCTCCACCTTCCGCACGTACTCCTCGCGGTCGGCGCGGGACTGCTGCGCTTCCTGCACCGCTTCTTCCAGACGCCGGATGTAGCCGACCTCGCCGGGCCGATTCGCCTGTGCCGCCCGCAACTGCGCGACGTCGTAGCGCTCGAAATCGTCGAAGACGTTGGCAGGGACGGCGAGGCGGCTCAGCGCCTCCTCGTCGTCCGCCGGAGCGTAGAACCGGTTGAGCCCGTCGAAAAGCGCGCACCGGTATCCGGCGTCGAGCAGGATCGGTTCCCATTCGCCGTGCGACGGCTGGGGCGAGCCGGGTTCGGTGGCCTCGACGACGACCACTCGCGGGCGGTGCCGGGTCCAGTCGGCGCCCTCGATCACGTCGCGTTCGGCGCCCTCGACGTCGATCTTGACGAAGTCGAGCGGGCCGGGGTGCTCGTCGAGCAGGTCGGCGAGCGTGACGACGTCGACCTCGACGTCGTGGGTCGGCCAGTCCTCGTCCGCGCGGTAGTGCGCGGCGAGGTCGTCGTCGAGCGTCGCCCGCCCCCACTGGCCCTCGACCACGTGCAGCACGGTCTTGCCCGGCTTCGCGCCGACGGCGATCGCGAGGTTGAGGTCCTCGGGCCGTTCGCACCGCAGCTGATCGAACAACGACGGCTCGGGTTCGACGTTGATCCCGCGCCAGCCGAGGTCGTAGAAGTGCTTGGTGACCGAGTCCTGGAGCGGGTATCCCGCCCCGATGTCGACATAGCGACCGGTGGCTCTGCCCGCGAACACCCTGGCGAGAACCACGTCCTCCGCGTTTTGCGCGTAGGAGATCATGGGAGATCTATTCCGGCCTTTCTGGCTTCGAGCTGCAGGTCGTTGTCCACCATCATGGACACCAGCGTTTCGAAGTCGACCTCCGGCTTCCAGCCCAGCTCCTCACGCGCCTTGGTGGCGTCGCCGACGAGCAGGTCGACCTCGGCAGGGCGGAAGAACCGCGGGTCCTGGGTGACGAAACGCTCCCAGTCTTCGAGGCCGACGTGCCCGAAGGCCGCGTTCAGGAAGTCGCGCACGCTGTGCGTCCGGCCGGTCGCGACGACGTAGTCGCCCGGCTCGTCCTGCTGCAGCATCCGCCACATCGCGTCGACGTAGTCCCCGGCGAAGCCCCAGTCGCGGCGTGGTTCGAGATTGCCCAGCGCGACCGTTTCCTGGAGGCCGAGCTTGATGCGCGCCACCGCGTTGGTGATCTTGCGGGTGACGAACTCGATGCCGCGGCGCGGGCTCTCGTGGTTGAACAGGATCCCGGAGCAGGCGAACAGGCCGTAGCTGTCCCGGTGATTGACGGTGATGTCGTGGCCGAAGACCTTCGCGCAGCCATACGGCGAACGCGGGTAGAACGGCGTCTCCTCGGTCTGCGGCGATTCGCGGACCTTGCCGAACATCTCCGAGCTGGACGCCTGGTAGAAGCGGATCTTGTGGTCCGGCCCGCCGACCATGCGGATGGCCTCGAGCAGCCGGAGCACCCCGAGCCCGGTGACGTTCGCGGTCAGCTCGGCCTGCTTGAAGCTCAGCGCCACGAACGAAATCGCGCCGAGGTTGTACACCTCGTCCGGCTGCACCTGCTCCAGCGCGCCGACCAGGCTGGAGAGGTCCTGCAGGTCCGCCGACACCAGCTCGACGTAGGGGTACTCCGCGCGGATCATGTCGATCCGCGGGTTGTTCTGCCCCTTGACCAGGCCGAACACCTCGTAGTTCTTCGAATGCAGCAGCTCTGCGAGATATTGGCCATCCTGACCGGTGATACCGGTGATCAACGCACGACGCACCCGAGCAGGATAGCCGTCCCGGCCCCGCCCCGAGCCGTTACGTGGTGTTTTGCGGGGAACTATGCGCCGTCGTCGTCATCGCGCAGGGAATGGATCATGCTCCGCAGGATCCGGAACGCGTTCGCCTGCTCGGCCTCGGTCAGGCCGGCCAGCATTCTGACCTCGACGGACCGGACCGCCGCACTCGCCTTCTCCAGGCTCCGCCGGCCGCGAGGTGTGAGCCGCGTCGGGAGAACCTTCCCGACGGGCGCCTCCGCGGGCCTGGTCACGTAGCCCTCTCGTTCCAGGGCCTGGAGCAGCACGTTCATCGACTGCCGGGTCACGAACGCGCCCCGCGCGAGCTCGGAGTTCGACAAACCCGGCCGTTGCGCCAGCAGTTCGAGGCAGGCGTAGCGCGTCACGTTCATCCCGAGCGGCCGCAGCACCTCCTCCATGGCCGCGCGCAGGGCGCTCGACGCCTCCTTCAGCAGGTAGCCCAGTGACTTCTCCAGGTCGACGCCGTCTTGACTCATGTCAGCATTCTGACATAGATTGGTGCATGTCAGAAGACTGACACGAAAGAAGGAGCATCATCTTGTCCGCCATCGGCCCCGACTTCATCTCGCTGCAAGCGCGTGACCTCGCCGCTTCGCAGGCGTTCTACGAGCAGTACCTCGGCCTCGTCCGCTCGCAGGCCGGGCCTCCGCACGCCGTCGTCTTCGAGACGAAGCCGATCGCGTTCGCACTCCGCGAGATCGTTCCCGGCACCGATCTCGCATCCGTTGCCCAGCCCGGCATCGGTGTCGCGATCTGGCTCCACGCCACAGACGTCCAGGCCATTCACGACGCTCTCGTCGCCGACGGTCACACCATCGTCTCCGCACCGATCGACGGCCCGTTCGGCCGGACATTCACCTTCGCCGACCCCGACGGCTACCAGGTCACCCTCCATGACCGCGCCTGAGGCGAGCACGCTGGTCTTCGGGGCTACCGGGGCACTCGGCGGCCACGTCCTGGACGCGCTGGCCGCCCGGGGAATCCGCCCCGAAACGATCACCGCGGCGGGCCGGAATCCCTCGCGCCTCGGGGAACTCGCTTCCGCCGGGTTCGGCACCGCCGCCGTCGATCTGTCGGATTCGGCCGGCGTCGCGGAACTGGTCGCCAGGCACTCCGACATCGTGTTGATCTCGGGCGGCGACCCGAATCGCCTTGCACAGCACGAGTCGGTGATCGAGGCCGCGAAGAACGCGAATGTCCGACACGTCTACTACACCAGCGGAGTCCGGGCCGACGATGACCGGTTCGAGATCAATGCCGACCACAGGGCGACAGAGAATGCTCTCACCGCTTCCGGTGTGACGTACACGATCCTGCGGAACACCTGGTACATCGAGAACTACATTCAGGCGCTGGCAGGCCCCCGCTACACCGGCGTTCTCGCCGCGGCGGCCGGTGACGCCGTCGTCGCGGCAGCCAGCCGGAAGGACCTGGCTGAGGCGTTGGCCGTCGTCGTCACCACAGAGGGGCACGACAACGTCACCTACAACCTCTCCGGCGACACGAACTTCACCTACGCCGACATTGCCGAAGCGATGTCGGTCGTGCTGGAGCGAGAGGTCACTTACCGGCCTGTCACTTCCGAAGAGTTGCAGGTGGCGTTCGTCAATTCGGGCATGGAGAGCGAGCTGGCCGGTTTCTTGGCAAGTCTCGACGAAACCATCGCCGCCGGGGTTTTCGCGCGGGTCGGTGACGATCTTTCCCGGCTCATCGGCAGGCCGACGACCGGTCTCGTCGAGGGCCTGACGGCAGCGTGAGCAGCGGGGCGGGCGAGCCGGCGATCTCGGCTCGCACCGCCCTTCTCCCGATCAGCGATTCTTAGCCCGAAAGTGTGAGCTGAGTCGTGTCGGCCAACGTCCTCCCACCCTCGGACGCCTTCTGATCGGAGCATCGGTTCGATGCGTCCATGAGAGGAGCCGAGATGGCCTGGCAGATCGTCGTGGTCGCCGCGGTGGCCGTGGTGTTCCTGGTCCGCCTCGTCCTGCAGTTCAAACGCGGCTAGCCACGTTTCGGGGTGACCAGGCCGGATTCGTAGGCGAGGACGACGAGCTGCGCCCGGTCCCGCGCGCCGATCTTGGTCATGATGCGGCTGACGTGCGTGCGCGCGGTGGCCGTCGAGATCACCAGGTGCGCGGCGATCTCGTCGTTCGACAGGCCGCCCGCGACCAGGCCGAGCACCTCGCGTTCGCGGTCGGTGATCTCGCGGACGGCGCTCGTGTCGATCCGCCGGTTCTCCGGGCGGCCGACGAACTCCGCGATCAGCCTGCGGGTCACGGTCGGCGCGAGCAGCGCCTCCCCGGCGGCGACCACGCGCAGCGCGCGCAGCAACTCGACCGGGTCGGTGTCCTTCAGCAGAAAGCCGCTCGCCCCGGACCGCAGCGCCTCGTAGACGTACTCGTCGACGTCGAACGTCGTCAGCACCAGCACCTTGACCCCGGCCAGTTCCGGGTTCGCGGTGATCCGCCGGGTCGCTTCGAGGCCGTCGGTGCCGGGCATCCGGACGTCCATCACCACGATGTCCGGTTTGTGCTCGACGGCCAGTGCCACGGCCTCCTCGCCGTCGCCCGCCTCGCCGCAGACCTCGAAGCCGTCCTCGGTCTCCAGCAGCACCCGGAATCCGGCGCGCACCAGGGCCTGGTCGTCGGCGAGAACCACCCGGATCGTCATGCTTCACCTTCCACAGGCAGTTCCGCGCGGACTTCGAAGCCTCCGGCGACAACGCCCGCGGTCACCTGGCCGCCGAGCGCGGCAGCCCGCTCACACATGCCCCGCAGTCCGTGTCCCGGCGTCGGTTCCGCCGTGGTCCGGCCATCATCCCGCACGGTCATCCGCAGCGCGCCCACCCGCCGCTCGAACCGGACGTCGACGGCGGTGGCGGCCTCGGCGTGGCGGACGACGTTGGTCAGCGACTCCTGCAGGATCCGGTACGCGGCGCCGTCGACGGGCGCGGGCAGCTCGCCGGGGTCGCCGTACACCCGGATCTCGAGGCCCGCCGCCTCGACGTGACACACGAGTTCGTTCATGTGCGCGAGGCTCGGCGCGGGTGCCTTGTCCTCCCCCGACCGCAACACCGCCAGCGTCGCCCGCAGGTCCTTCAACGCCGACGCGCTGGCCTCCTTGATGTTCAGCAGCGCCTCTTTCGCCTGCTCCGGCCGCCGATCCGCGACGTGCGCGGCGACCCCGGCCTGCACGTTGATCATGGCGAGACTGTGCGCGACGACGTCGTGCACCTCGCGGGCGATGCGCAGCCGCTCCTGCTCGGCCATCCGGTGCCGGTGCTCGGTGGCCTGCTCGCGCCGGGCCTGCACCGCCGCCCACTGGTACCGCACCGCGGTGCCGGCGCCGATCACCGCTGCGATCCACACCACCGCGAGCCCCGAGCCCGCGGTGATCTCCAGCGCGCCACGGCGGATGAAGAAGGCGGTGAACCCCGCGACCAGGACCGCGGCGCCGGTGATCCCCGCCGTCAGCGGACCGCGCAGCCGGGTGAGCATGAACAACGCGATGGTCGGGACGACGATCACCGGACCGCCGGGAAACCCGCTCGCGTAGTAGAGGTAGGCCGAGGTCACGGTCAGCAGGAACACCGTGAGCGGGAAGCGATGGACGACGAGCAGGGTCAGCGCCGTCGCGGCCAGCCACGCGTACCCGGCGAAGGTGAGCGGATGGGCGTGCGGCTGCCAGTGCGACGCGCTGGTGGTGACGCCGAGCACGAAACCCAGGATGAGCACGGTGCGCACGACACGGCCCACCCACGGGTTCCGCCTCTGCCACCACTCCGGTCTCATGCCGCGAAAACTACCCGCCGCCGAGCGTCGGCGCGTCCGTCCGCAAGCGACTCCCCGCCTACGCCGTACGCGGTATCCGCCGCAGCACCGCGACCATCGCCAGCACGCCGACCGTCACTTGGACGGCGTAGACAGCGGCCTGCACCAGGGTCGCGCCCTCGGCGAGCGGACCGCCGAGGACCGTGGTGAACAGCATCCACGAACCCCAGCCGACCATCGAACCCGCGCCGGTCCACACCACGACCAGCCGCGGCCAGAGCCGTCCACGGTGCAGCGTCAGCAGCGCGGCGACGGCGAGCAACGTCAGCACGCCGACCACGATGTCGAGGAAGCGCGAGGAAAGGCCCGCGGTCCGACCGGGGACCAGTGCGAACGTCGAACCGGCGGCCCACGCGAAGTGCAGCGCCGCGGTCCCGATCGCGGCCACTCCGGCGATCCGGCCCAGCACGCCGACGGGACGGGTTCGCGTGGTGGTCAGCACCGGCCAGCGATCCCGGACGTAGAAGACGAACGCCGTCAGCAGCGCGAGGCCCTGCCAGGTGAAACCGCCGTAGACCACGGCCCAGACCCAGTCGTGAAGTGGCAGCGTGCTGGTCGACGAGCTGAGTAAGTCGACGCCGATGACGGGGCTGCTCAGCACGATCGGCGCGAGCAGGCCGGTCGCGGCCCACGCCGGGAACAGCACCAGCGGCGCCGGGATCCGGCGGCCCCACGCGTAGGTCAGCGCGAAGGCCAGCGCGATCGCCACCGCGTCCATCCCGGCGGTGAGCAGATTCGCGAACACCATCGTCGGCGAGTCCACAAAGGACGGATCACGCAGGCCGAGCGTACCGCCGGTGACCCACGCGATCTTCAGTGTCAGATAAGGAAAAGTGCCGAGAATCGCGGCATAGCACGCGACGAGCCGCGCGTGCGGGATCGGCATCCGCGCCGGAGGAGCGAGTGTGGTGGTCATACCCGCAAGCGTCGTCCGCGCGACGCCGGATCAGTTCCCTCCACGGCGTTGTCCGGCTCCCTCTCGGGAGGGAACGGCCCAGGTCAGGGTCAGAACGACGTCGGCAGCTTCGCCGCCGTCTCCTCGTCGGCCGGGGTGTAGGCCGACAACGTGATCTCCGAATTCCGCCCGAAGTAGAGGTAGGTGAAGGTGAACTTGAGCAGGCCGACCTCGGGATGCAGGTACCGCTTGCAGAGGATCGGCTCGGCGTTGACGTCGTGCCGGGTCCACAGCTCCTCGAACAGCGGCGACTCCGCCTTCAGCCGCTTGACCAGCGACTTCCACGCCGGTTCGGCGACGTGTTCGGCCATCGACGCGCGGAACTTGGCGACCACGCGCGGGATGTTGCTGTCCCAGTCGAGCATCCGCGCCTTCCACTCCGGGTTGGTCAGGCACTGCACCAGGGTGTTGCGGTCCTCGAACGGGATCGCATCGACGTCACCCATCAGCCAGGTGTAACCGCGGTTGTAGGCCAGCAGATCGCAGCGGGCGTTGCGCACCGCCACCGGATAGGGCTCCAGCTTCTCCATCATGGTGAGCACGGGACGGGAGATCGAATTGCATTCCTTTTCGTAGCTGGGTTCGGGCGCACCGGCGAGGGTGAACAGGTGCTTGTGCTCGTACGGGTCCAGCTTGAGCGTGCGGGAGATCGCGGCGAGCACCTGCTCGGAGGCGTTGATGTCGCGGCCCTGTTCGAGCCAGGTGTACCAGGTGACCCCGACACCGGCGAGCTGCGCGACCTCCTCGCGGCGCAGCCCCGGCGTCCGGCGGCGCCCGGCTGTCGGCAGCCCGACCTGCTCGGGCGTGATGCGCTCACGACGGCTTCGCAGGAACGCGGCCAGCTCGTTGCGCCGCACGCGCTCTTCGACGGCGGTGGTCATGGTGCCAGGCTCCCATACTCCCGATGCTGTTACCAGGTAGTCCCAGTACCCGGATAAACACTATCTGGTACCAGGTTACGACGTCGTCGATCGTAGTACCCATGACCACGACTGAAACCGTCCCGGCGGTGCGCACCCGCGCCGCCGAGGCACCCGTCAGGCCGGGCCTCACCCCTGCCGGCCTGGTCACCGTGCTGCTGGGGGCGGCACTCACCATCATCGACTTCTTCATCGTCAACGTCGCGCTGCCCACCATCGACGCGGACCTCAAGGCGTCCACCGCGACCCTGGAACTGGTGGTCGCCGGGTACGGCATCGCCTACGCCGTGCTGCTGGTCGTCGGCGGCCGTCTCGGCGACTCGCTCGGCAGGCGCAGGATGTACACGATCGGGCTGGCGCTGTTCACGCTGACGTCGCTGGCCTGCGGACTCGCCCCGACAGCGGGGACGCTGGTGATCGCCAGGGTCGCGCAGGGCGCGGCCGCGGCCATGATGCTGCCGCAGGTGCTCTCGATCATCCAGGCCAGCACCGACGGCGAACACCGCTCGCGCGCGCTCGGCATGTACGGCGCGACCGGCGGCATCGCGACCGTCATCGGCCAGCTGCTCGGCGGCGCGCTCGTCGCGGCGAACGTGTGGGACCTGTCCTGGCGGCCGATCTTCCTGGTCAACGTTCCGATCGGCATCGTCGGCCTGATCATGGCGCGCAAGCTGCCGGAAACCCGCGCGCACAACCCGCTCGGCGTCGACCGCTGGGGCACCGTGCTGCTGGGCGTGGCTCTGCTCTCGCTGCTGGTCCCGCTGATGGAGGGCCACGCACTCGGCTGGCCACTGTGGACGGTCGCACTGCTCGTGCTCTTCCCGTTCGCCGCGTTCGCGTTCGTTCGCGTCGAACGTCGGCTGGAACGGCGCGGCGGACACCCGCTGCTGCCGCCGTCGGTGATGCGGATGCCGAGCGTCCGGCTCGGGCTGCTCGTCGGCGTCCCGTTCTTCAGCGGCTTCGGCGCGTTCATGTTCGTCTACGCCATGACATTGCAGGGCGGACTGCACCTCGGCCCGATGGGCGCCGGGCTCGCGCTGACCCCGATGGCGATCGGCTTCTTCACGATGTCGCTGATCAGCAGCCGGCTGGTGGCGCGGTTCGGCCAGAAGGTCGTCGTGACCGGCGGGGTGCTGTTGCTGCTCGGCGTGCTGACGCTGATCGGCTCGACGTTGCTGGCGTGGCCGGACCTGAACGTGCTGGACCTCGCGCCCGCGATGCTGCTCATCGGCGTCGGCAACGGGCTCGCGATGACCACGCTGTTCCGCATCGTGCTCTCGAAGGTCCCGACCGACCTGGCCGGTGTCGGCAGCGGCGTGATGACGACGAACCAGCAGACGTCGCTCGCTCTCGGGGTCGCGACTCTGGGGAGCCTGTTCGCGTCACTGAGCGCGCCGGATTCGCTGGGGATGAAGAGCGCTTTCGTCCTGGTGATCGGTTTGCAGGCGGTGCTGGTGCTGGCGGTGATCGTGGGCGCGCGGCGCCTTCCCGACCCACGAGGCTGACCGGGGTGGTCCGTTCCCGCGAGCGCACGCCGTGAAGGAGTCCTTCACGGACTTTGCGCCACCCCCGCTGGCGTGGCCGGAACGACGCGTAAGGGACGTTGAACGTCCCTTACGCGTCGTTCGGGACATGAGTCGGGCGGAGCTGAGCCCGGCCGGTTGCGACAAGGGCGTCCCTGGGTGCGTTGAGTGCCCATGCCAGGGACTTGACGGGTGCGGCCAGGCGCGAGTGAGCCGTGTGCGTGCAGGTCGCGACGGCCGGGCGGGCACGGCGTGGGCCTTCGCTCACCGTTCCCCGTGTCTTGGCGCACGGTGGTAAGCCGGAACAAGCAAGCCGGACAAACACGACACAACGAGAAGTTTTTCGGGGAGCCGTGATGCCGGTAAGGCCACCTTGAGGGCGTCAGACGCCCCCAAGGTGGCCTTACCGGCACGAGAGTCCTCTGTGGACACAGGCCGCGACCTGATTCAGCGGCCAGGCAGCGTTTGTTACATCCAGAGTGTAATAAACGCCGCATCAGGATGTAATTTTTGCTGCACTGATCGCGTTGTCGACCTCGCGGAGCCAGGAGGTCCAGGCGGCTGGGGCGAGGAGGAGGGCGCCGGTTTCGGGGGACTTCGAGTCGCGGACGGCGACCGCCTCCGGCACGAACGCCACCTCGACACAGTCGCCGTTGTGCCCGTCTCCGCCGCTGTAGCTGCTCTTCCGCCAGCCGAGAAACGCAACCTCCACGCAATCGCCGTTGGCCCCGGAACCTGCGCTGTAGCTGCTCTTCCGCCAAGTGACGTTCGACAGGTCCACGAGTGCTCGCCTCCGCCTCGGCTCAGGTCTCGGCGATCATCCGCTTGATCAGCGTGCAGGAGTCCTGCTCATCCAGCGCCAGATCGGCGAGATGGTCGAACAAAAGCCTAGCAGCGTAAACCTCATTCTCGTTCTCAACCTGCAGAGATCCGAACCCGTATTCGACGTAGGCCAAGTCGGGCTCAGCAGGATCCGGGAACCCGGCCAAGAGGAAATTGCCGCACAGGCCGTCGTGAGAACCCGCCGCCTCCGGGAGCACCTGCATAGTCACCGTAGGCAACTCGGCAAGCTGCAGCAGCTTGAGCAACTGACTACGGTCGCACGCGTCCCGGCGTAAGGCGGCCTCATCGATGATGGCGTGGAGGGTGAGCACGGGTTCCTCCACCAGCCTGCGCTGCCGCCGCAACCGCACGGCGACCTCGCGCTCCAACCGCTCGCCCTTGAACGGATCGCGCGCCGACGAGAAAGTCGTCCGCATGTACGTTTCGGACTGAAGAAGTCCCGGCACAAAGCCAAGCTGATAGGTGCGAATCCACGAGGCCTCGGCCTCCACACTGACAAAGCCACGATCGTCCAGGCCGAAGGCGTGCCACCAGCCTTTTTCCTTGGCGTGGTCGAACATCCGGATGTACTCGTCGTAGTCCGAGGTGATCACGCCATAGCGATCCAGTAGCGCCAGGAAGTCGTTGTAGCCCGGGATGTGGCCCTGTTCGATCCGGCTCAGCTTCGAGCTGGAGATGCGCAGCGGTTTACCGGCGTCCTCTTGGCTGAGTCCCGCCGCCTTGCGTAACTTCTGCAGAGTGCGGCCGAGTTGGCGCCGCCGATAGTTGGGCCTGCTCCGCCGGCTCATCCGTTCTCACCCCTCGCCATGGTTCGATCACGAATAGTAAGGCGGGCGGCGGGATGTGGGATTCCCCCATCGACCCCGTGTCGTGCGTATTCCCCACGCAAATCTGCTGGTCATGGATGTTTGGGGTTATCCGCACCAACTCGAGTACTACCGCGAGGTCGCCAAGGACCGGCGTGTGCACGAGTACACCGAACTCGTGGACGACATGGGGTTCATCCTCGAACATCACACCGAACGCTTGAAGAACTGGCGGGTCCGTTACGGCACCGCGTGTGCCGAGGACTTCCTGACCCGCAAGCGTGCCAGGCCCGGCAAGTTCGTCGTGCACATCTACCGGTTGTTCCCGGACAGCCGGAAGCATCTCGTCTCACTGCGGATGAAGTGGCAGCCGGCCAGGCCCAAGCCGTAAGTTGCGAGCATGAAGGTGTTCGTCACCGGTGCGACCGGCGCGCTCGGCAGCCACGCCGTCCCGGCGCTCGTCGCCGCGGGCCATTCCGTGACCGCGCTCGCGCGCACGCCGAGAAAAGCCGCCGCGCTCACCGAGCAGGGCGCGACGCCCGTCCAGCTTTCGCTGTTCGATCGAGCCGCCCTCGCCGACGCCATGAAGGATCACGACGTCGTCGCCAATCTCGCGACAGCGCTGCCGTCGATGGCGAAGTTCATGAGCACCAACGCGCACAAGTACAACGAACACATCCGCACCGACGGTTCGGCGGCCGTGGTCGACGCCGCGCTGGCCGCCGGGGTCGGGCGGCTTCTCCAGGAGTCCGTCGCCATGCTCTACCCGGATCGCGGCTCGAAATGGGTAGACGAAGACGCGCCCGTCGACAATTACCCGATGACGCGGGGAAATCTCGCCGCCGAAGCCAACGCGCGCCGCTTCACCGCGGCGGGCGGCACCGGCGTCATCCTGCGGTTCGGCTGGTTCTACGGGCCCGGCGCGACACACGCCGAGCAAATGCTCGCGCAGGCCCGCTACCACGTCGGCATGATGCCCGGGCCGCCCGACGGCTACCTCTCGGTGATCCACATGGCCGACGCGGGCAGTGCCGTCGCGGCCGCGCTCACCGCTCCTGCCGGGACGTACAACGTGGTCGACGACGAGCCGCTGACCAAACGCGAGTTCACCGACGCGCTCGGCCACGCCGCGGGCAAGAAACCGTGGCTGCGCGTGCCCGGGCGAGCCGCGCTGCTCTTCGGCGACAGGCTCACCTCGCTCAGCCGATCACTGCGCGTCAGCAACGCGCGCTTCCGCGAGGCCACCGGCTGGGCGCCGCGCTACCCCAGTGCTCGCGAAG
Organism: Amycolatopsis sp. NPDC059027; assembly: GCF_042739735.1. Classification (NCBI taxonomy): domain Bacteria; kingdom Bacillati; phylum Actinomycetota; class Actinomycetes; order Pseudonocardiales; family Pseudonocardiaceae; genus Amycolatopsis; species Amycolatopsis sp. NPDC059027. The sequence goes on from NZ_JBHYIK010000004.1 coordinate 219,553, forward strand.
GGTGGCCCGCCACCGCCGCAGACCTGCGGTCCTGAAGATTTCCGGTTCTCATCGCGCGCTTCCGAGGTTCCGATCCTCTTCGCCACCGGACAGCATGAGCGTGGTCTCCTCGATGCGGCGGAATCGCCCGTCGGGAGCGAACTCGGCGAAGACGTAGACCTCGGTGCTGACCGTGCCGCCGTCCTTCTTGGTGACGTCGATGGTGTGCCGGTCGGCATACAGCTTTCCATCAGTCAGTTCCTCGTGGACCTGGACGCTGCCACTGGCCACCACCTCGCGCAGGTGGGCGATGTGTTCGAGGAATCCGTCGCGGTCGGCCCACGTGCCGTCCGTGCGCTGACGGTAGTCAGGCGCGAAGTGACGGTCGGCGGCTTCTCGGAGATCGAGGTCCGGGGTCAGCAGGAGGTCACTGAGGGCGGCGGCGATGTTCGTGGTGCTCATGAATGTCCTCCGGTTGAGTCACGGATTTGCGTGCGCGGCGCACGCTTATCTGAAGCGTACACCAACTGCGTGCGCGACGCACGCTATTCTGGGGGCGTGGCGAACGAGATAGGGCACGAGATCGCGGACGCGCTGGGTGAACTGCTCAAACGCGGCTTCCGGGCGACCCTGTACCAGGCCCTGACCGAGAACCTCGGCGAGGCCGTCGACGAGGTCACCTACCCCGTACTCAGCGGGCTGGCCAGAACAGGGCCGCGCAGCGCCGCCGACCTCGCCGCCGATGTGGGCCTGGACCGCTCCGGTGTCAGCCGCCGGGCGTCGCGGCTGGAAGTGGCCGGTCTGGTGCGGCGAGAACAGGACCCCGCTGACGGACGGGCCGTTCTGCTGACCCTCACCGAGGAGGGCACCCACACGGTGTCGGTCATGCGGCGGCGCCTCGCCGCGCAGATAGAGGCGTCCTTGCGCTCATGGCCGAAGGAGGAGGCGCGATCGTTCGCCCGCAACCTGCGCAGGTTCATCGACGAAGGCCCCTTCGCGGAGTCTTAGACCGCGCCACCAAAAAAATCCCAAGTTCACCCGTCGGAGAAACGTGCTCCCGAGCGACGATGAGGGTGTGACGGAACCGCGGGTACGACCGGACCCGGCCTTCGCGCTGCTCGAGCTGTACGAGACGGCTCTGCCGGAGGTCTACGGGTACCTGCTGTCCCGGTGCGGAAACCGCACGATCGCCGAGGAACTGACTTCGGAAACCTTCCTCGGCGCGGTGTCCGCCTGTCGCAAGGAGTACGCGCCTCCAGTGAGCACCGGGTGGCTGATCGGCGTCGCCCGGCACAAGCTCGCCGATCACTGGCGGCGCAAAGAACGTGAGGAACGCGGGTTAAGACTGGTCCACGAGAGTGAACCCGATGTCACCGATCCGTGGGACGCACAGGTCGACGCGTTACGGGCCCGGCAGGTGCTCGCAACGCTGGGGGCGCACCACCAGGCCGCATTGACCCTGCGTTATGTCGACGGCCTCGGCGTGCCCGAGGTCGCCGCCCATCTCGGCCGCAGCGTGCACGCCACCGAGGCGTTGCTCGTGCGCGCCCGTGCCGCGTTCCGTCGCGCCTACGAGGAGAAGGAGGGTCGCGATGTCTGAGCCGTTCGAAGCGCTTCGCCGTCCCTCGACACCGGTCGATCCCGACCCCGCCTTCGCCGACGAACTGCGTGACCGCCTGCGTCGCGCGATCCTGAACGGAGCCGATATGACGACTACCGAAACGCCTGCGTCCACCGCCGAAGTGCGCTCGCTGACGCCGTACCTCGCGGTCACCGACGCCCGCGCCGCGATCGACTTCTATGTCGAGGTGTTCGGCGCCCAGCGCCGATCCGACCCGATCATCATGGACGACGGCCGCGTCGGGCACGCCGAAGTGGGGATCGGCGACACCGTGCTCATGCTGGCCGAGGAATTCCCCGAAATGGGCAACGTCGTGGCACCGGAGGGTGGTCCACTGGTCCGGGTCGAAGTGTCCGATGTGGACGCTGCGGCACAGCGGGCCGTCGAGCTGGGTGCCGAGCTGCTGCGCCCGGTCGAGGACCGCGGCTACGGCAAGCACGGGGCGATCAAGGACCCGTACGGTCAGCGTTGGCTGGTCGCCCAGGCCGCGCCGCGACCCGCCGAAGACGCGAAGCCGGTCCGACACGGCGAAGCCGGGTACTTCACCTTCCAGGTTCCTGACGACAATGCGGCGAAGTCGTTTTACGGTGCCGTACTCGGCTGGCAGTTCTCGCCGGGGCGGGTCGAGGGCGGCTGGGGCATCTCCGGACACGGTCTGCAGGGCGGGCTTTGGGGCGGTCCGGGACGGCAGGTCGGCTGGAAGCTCATGTACGCCGTCGATGATCTCGACGCCGCGCTCGCCCGCGTACGCGCGCAGGGCGGCCAAGCGGGTGAACCCGAGCACATGCCGTATGGCGTCACCGCGGAATGTGTCGACAACCAGGGCATCGAGTTCTGGCTGTGGCAGCAGCCCCGGTCGTGAGATAGGCCATTTGACGAGTAGCGACGTGGTCGTCCGGGGTCACACTGGAGCGCATGGCGGAGTGGATCCCGGGCGATCACGCCGAATTGACCGCGGGGTGGCGGTTGTGGCTCGCGCTGAGCTCGTCGGCATGGCCGGGCCCGGACTGGGACGGCAGCCCGTCCGACGCGGTCCGCGGGCTGCGGGAGTTCGTCGCGTCCTGTGACGACATCATGACCAGCTACCTCGCCGAAGGCGGCAAGAACGACACCACGGTGGTCGGGCTGCTCCGGTCGATGCACCTGGCGGCGAGCTGGATCTTCGAGCTGTGGAACGACGACACGCTCCCGCTCGACAGCGAGCGCGCCTCCTTGCTGCACGGCGACCTCGCCGGGTTCGCCGATCACGCGCAGGGGGTGCGCACGCTGCTCGCGGTCGGCGGCGGCTGGAGCGCGCTCCCGCTCTAGGAACACGCGAGATCTCCACTCCATCACGCCAGATCCCCGTTCCTTCACGCGAGTTCTCCACTCAAGCACACGAGGCGACCGAGTCACCATTCGTGCGCAAACGGAGACGTCACGTGATCAAGTGGCGAACTCGCGTGATTGGGCGGAGATCTCGCGTGATTCAGCGGCCGACGGCGTAGCCCTGCATGCCGCGGGGGTTGGCGGCGGCGCGCAGCAGGCCGTCACCGGTGCGGGACACGGCGGAGAGCCTGCCCAGGTTCCACGGGCCGGCGTCGACGACCTGGTGGCCGCGCGCGGCGAGTTCGTCCATTGTGGACTTTCCTAGGCGGGATTCGACCAGGATCTCCCCCGGCGTCCAGGAGCGCGGGTAGAAGGAACTGGGGAACGCCGAGGTGTGCCAGGCCGGGGCGTCGATGGCCTCCTGGAGGTTCAGCCCGGCGACGGTGTGCGCCAGCCAGAAGCAGGTCTGCCACTGGTCCTGCTGATCACCCCCGGGCGTGCCGAAGGCGACGACCGGTTCGCCGTGCCGCAGCGCCATCGACGGGGACAACGTGATGCGCGGGCGTTTGCGCGGCTGGAGCGAGTTCGGCAAACCCTGTTCCAGCCAGAACATCTGGCCCCGCGAATCGAGGCAGAAGCCCAGCTCGGGGATGGTCGGGCTGGACTGGAGCCAGCCACCGGACGGCGTCAGCGACACCATGTTGCCCGCCGCGTCGACGACGTCGAGGTGCACGGTGTCGCCTCGGTTCAGGCCGAGTTCTTCGAGCGTCGGTTCGCCGACGGCGCCTGATCCGGTCCCGCGTCCCTTCAGCTCGTCGAGGATCGCGGGCAGTTTCGCGGCGCCCCTGGCGTCCCCCGGACGGAGTTCGCCGCTGGCCTCGTCGGTGACCAGCGCACGACGCGCGTCGGTGTACGCCTGCGAAAGCAGGACGTCGAGCGGGACTTCGCCGGTGTCGCCGTACCAAGCCTCGCGGTCGGCGAAGGCGAGCTTCGCGCACTCGACGGCCAGGTGCACCGTACGAGCGGTCGGGATACTATCCACATAGGACAGTTCGTCGCGGAAGCCGTCGAGCATCAGCACCTGCTGGGCGAGCGCCGGTCCCTGTGTCCACGCACCCGCCTTGACCAGGCTCCACTCGCCGACGTCGACGATGAGCGCGTCCTCGTACGTAGCCTCCCAGCTCGCGAGGTCTTCGCCGGTGAGCAGCCCGGCGTGCTCGCGACGCGAGTCGTCGAGAAAAGCCTTGCGGCAGAAGGAATCCACGGCCTCGGCGATGAATCCCTCGGACCACGCGCGGCGCGCGGCCTCGATCTGGGCCTCGCGGCCGCGCACGGATTCGGCCTCGGCGATCAGCCGTTCCCAGGTGTCGGCGAGCACGGGATAGCGGTGCAATTCCCCGGCGACAGGCGGTTTTCCGCCGGGGAGCCACAGCTCGGCGGACGGCGTCCAGTGCTCGCGGAACAGCTGCTCGACGGTCTCGATCTTCTCGACGACCGGCGCGGCCAACGGAATTCCGTTACGCGCATAACCGATCGCGTACTGGAGGACGTCGCGCAGCGACTTGGTCCCGTGGTCACGCAGGAGGAGCAGCCAGCCGTCCCAGGCGCCGGGCACGGTCGCCGGGAGCAGGCCGCTGCCGGGGATCAGATCGAGGCCGAGCCCGGCGAAGTGTTCCGGCGTCGCCGCGGCCGGGCTGACGCCCTGACCTGCGAGAACGCGCGGCGTCCTGTCCTTGGCGGTGACGAAGATGCCCGGAACCTGGCCGCCCGGACCGCACATGTGCGGCTCGGCGACCTGGAGCACGAAGCCCGCCGCGACCGCCGCGTCGAAGGCGTTGCCGCCGTTCTCCAGCACCGCCATCCCGGCTGACGAAGCCAGCCAGTGCGTCGACGCCACCATCCCGAACGTGCCTTTGAGCTCCGGCCTCGTCGTGAACATGGCCCGATACTAACCATTGCTAAGGGAATCCAGATACTGCCGAAGGTACTGGTCCTCGGTGCGACTGTGCAGCGGGAACCGGAAACTCGAACCGTCCGGCCAGACCAGCGTCTGCCCGCGGAACCTGATCTCCGGAGCCTGCGGTTTGCGCGCCTGCCAGAGGATCTGCGGCGGCGGGGCGTCGGCCGGATCCCGGAAGGTCGAGCCGGTGTCCACCGCCGCGATGTACGAGGGTGAGAACGCCAGCCAGGGCCCGCTCACCGACCGGAGCCGGTCGACGAGGTCGAGCACCATCGCGTTCGCCGGGCCCCGGACGTGGACTTCCCGCTCTCCCTTGGGGCCGCCGCTGCCGCCCGAGCTGTTGGCCACGGCGAAGACGGCCGCCGCCGCGGTGCCGACGCCCCGCAGCGCGTTGCCGAAGAACCGGCCGACCTGGTTCTCCCCCTCGACCGTGCCGTCGCCACGCCGGCCGGGCACCTCGAACACCAGTTTGTTGTCGCTGAGCCGCAGCGCGATGACCGGCTCACGCCACTGGCCACGCAGGAACCCCTCGACCCGTTCCCGGAACCCCGGCCGCACCATGAGGCTTTCCTGCTGGGCGTCCAGCTGTTCCTGGTGGGCGAACATCTTCTCCGCCGCCTTACGACGGGCGTCGGTGGGCGCTCGGTTGACGAAGTCCTGCGGCGTGGCGCCTAGATGTCGAGGTTGCCCCGGGTCTCCTCCGGGCTCTTGTCCCCACCGATCTCGCTCTTGTTGAACCACGGCTCGTCTCCCTCGGTGCTGACCGCGTCCTTGCCCTCGTGGAAAGCGCCCTTTGCCGCGCCGGTACCGGCCTTGACGCTCGCGCCGACGACGAACGGTTTGACGCCGGCCGCGCCCCCGAGCATCGTGGTGGTCATCCGGTTGCCCGGTGTGAACGGGACCCTGGCCGTGTTCTCCAGCGTATCGAGGCCGAACCGCGATTCGCCGGCGTACCGGCCGAGGCGGAACTTCCTGGTCATAGCCACGATCTTGGTCGCGTACTTGGCCATGTACTCGATGAACTTCTCGAGCAGCTTGCCGAACTTGCCGAGGTAACGGGTGACCTTGGTGAGCACGCTGGCGGCCTTGGCGATGGATGCGGTCATCGCGGCGGCGACCGAGCTGCCGAAGCTGATCACCGACGCGGCGAGCGCGGGCAGCCAGAGAGTGATCAGCCAGGAGATCAGCTCGGTGATGATGCCCTTGATCAGCTCCTCGATGACCACCATGAGCATCGACCACATCTGCAGCACCTCGGCCACCGAACCGGCGGCCGAGCCGACCCCGCGGATGCCGGAGGAGAAGTCGCCGAGGGCTTCCTTCGCCACTTTGCCCGCCTCGTCCACCCATTCGGCGAGCGCGGTGTCACCGGTCTTCTCGAAGTCCTCTGCGAGTGCGACGAAACCGTGCGCGATCGCGGTGAAGTTCTCCGAGGCGTGCCCGATGGCGGGGCCGTCCCCGGTGACCTGGTGCAGCGCGTCCTGCAGCGGCTGGACCAGTTCGAGCAGCATGTTCAGGCCGTGACTGACCAGCCAGCCGATCGGGTCCATGGCGAAGGTGACCATGTCCATCGCGGCGCCCTGAACGAACTTCGCGCCGTCGCCGACCAGCGCGGCGCCCGCGGAGGCCAGTTCCTGCGGGTTGTCCGCCTGGGCCGCCTGCTGGGCGTGTTCGCCGATCGACTTGCCGGTCTTGTAGGCCGTCCCCAGCACCGGCACGTTCTCCGCCGCGCGATCGAGGTTCGCGCCCATGCTCTCGTCGTACGGCTTGACGTCCAGCGTGTCGGCGATGCTCTTCTTTTCCTCGGTCATTTGCCCGGCTTCCCGATCGCGTCGATTTCCGCCTCGTACTTGCCGAAGGTGATCTTCCCGGCGTCCTCGGCGCCCTTGTACATGTTGGCGGCCTTGTTCATCTTGTCGGTGAGCGCGTCGACGCCGTCCTTCAGATCGGTCAGCAGCGAACGCAGCTCGGTGAGGCGTTCGGTGTAGCCCTGCTTGGCGAAGATGCCGATGACACCCCACGCCTCGTTGGTCACGTCGGCGGCGTCGATCTTGGCACCGAACTTTTCCGCTTCCTGTTCGTAGAAGGGAAGTTTCTTCGAGTACCCGGAGATCGCTTCGATACTGGTGTGGATGTCTGGTGCCATCGGGGAGCCCCTCGGTCGGATCAGTCGCGGCGGAGGATGGAGTTGTCGTCGAAGTAGTCGTCGTCGTCATTCCGCGGGCTCGGCCGTCGCCGGGGTGGCGACGCCTGCGGCTGGGGCGGCTGCTGGTACGACGCAAATCCCTCCGCGGGGGTTCCCGGCTGTTGCAACGGCTGGTGCTGCTGCTGTTGTGCCGCGGGCGGTTCCGCGACGGCCCCGAACGCCTCGGTCTGGGCCTGCCGGACCTGCGCCGAGACGTCGACGTTGAACGCGTCGCCGAACGCGTCGTCCACGATTCCGGCCTGCTTCTGGACGGCACCGGCGACCGCCTGACGCAGGGTGTTCATGATGATCCCGGCCAGCTGGCCCGCTTCGAGGCGGGTGGCGCCCGCGGCGAGCCGGAGATCGGTGACCGTCCCGCCGGCACCGGCGGTCACCGTGACGTTGCCGTCCGGCGAGCGCACGGTGTTCTCGACCTGCGCGATCCGCTCCTGCATGTCCTCGACACCGGCGAAGCGAGCCTCGGCCTGCCGCACCTTGGTCTGGAAATTCTGGAACTGAGCGATCAGCTCGTCCATATGGGCGGACATCGCGTCTCCCTTGCGCGGTCGGCAAATCCAAATGTCCGGATTATGGCAGCCGGGTGTGTCCACCGTCCGGCTTTTGGCGAGTTCTCCACGGAACGGCTCCGTGCGCTGGGCAAATGCCGTTAAGGCCACCTTACGGGCGTCTCTTGCCCGTAAGGTGGCCTTAACGAATTTACCGCGGGAGAAGCTTTAGGCCTGACTCGTGGTGAGGGGGCGGTGGGCGGCGCGCGGGCGGCCGACGCCCTGCCAGTTCAGCCCGGCGTCGAGAATCCGGTGCGGGTCGAGGAGATTCCGGGTGTCGACCACGGTGTCCCCCTCCATCAGCTCGGCGAAGTACGTCCAGTCGAGACGCTTGAACTCGTTCCACTCCGTCAGCACGACGACGGCGTCCGCGCCCTTCGCGACCTGATAGGGATCGTCGACCACGATCATTCCGGCGATTTCGCCGCCGACGGCCGGGTCGTACGCGGTCAGCTCGGCGCCGAGCGCGCCCAGCACCGACGACACCGCCAGAGCGGGCGAGTCGCGCAGATCGTTCGTCCCCGCCTTGAAGGCCAAGCCCAGCACGCCGATCCGCGCCCCGGCCAAAGTGCCCCCGACCGCGCCCGCGATCTTCGCGACGATCCGGTCCCGCTGCGCGATGTTCTCCTCGATCGCCGAGGTCAGCATCCGGAAGTCGTACTGCACCGACTCGGCAACCCGCACCAGCGCGCTGGTGTCCTTCGGCAGGCACGAACCGCCCCAGCCGGGGCCGGGCTTGAGGAACGTCCGGCCGATCCGCCGGTCGTAGCCCATGCCCGCGGTCACCAGGTCGATGTCCGCGCCGAGGCGTTCGCACAGCTCGGCGATCGAGTTCACATAGGACAGTTTCATCGCGAGGAAGCAGTTCGCCGCGTACTTCACCAGCTCCGCGCTCGCGGCGTCCGAGACGACGACCGGCGCGTCCAGATCCTCGTAGAGGTCGCCGACCCAGCGGGCGGCGTCGAGGTCGTCGGAGCCGACGACGATGCGGTCCGGGCCGAGGAAGTCCGAAACCGCGGTGCCCTCGCGCAGGAACTCGGGGTTCGACACCACTGGGATGTCGGTGCGGCCGAGCATCGCGCGGATCCGCCGCGCCGTCCCGACCGGCACGGTCGACTTGGTGATCAGGGCACAGCCGGCGGGCAGGACGTCGCCGATCTCCGACGTCACGGCCTCGACGGCACGCAGGTCCGCCGAACCACCCGCGCCCATCGGCGTCGGAACGCACAGGAAGACGCCCTCCGCGTCACGCACGGCTTCCCGTGCTCCGACGACGAAACCGAGTCTTCCGCTCGTGAGCCCGCGGGTGACCAGTTCGGCCAGTCCCGGTTCCAGAATGTCCACCCGTCCGGCGGACAGCCGCGCGATCTTCGTCTGGTCGACGTCCACACAGGTGACGCGATGCCCCAGGCTGGCCAGGCACGCTCCCGTGGTCAGTCCGACGTAACCGGTCCCCACCACCACGATCCGAGCTGCGGTCATGCAGCCGAGGGTGACGGCCGGAGTTGACCACCGTGCTAACGGAAGGGGGCACCCCCGAATACTCCTCGCGTCTACTCCTGCCCGAAGTGGGGATTTTTCATCCTGGTTTGTGCTGGTGGGGTGGGGTTGACGGGGTGGGGTAATGGTCAGGTTGTGGTGTCGCGGACGTGCTGTTCGTGCTG